>JBDLTO010000160.1:0-6991 GCA_039805815.1 Bacteroidota bacterium
ACCGCAGTTACAACAATGAGGTAATCACCCCTAATTTCTTCTACCAGGATGACTTACTAAATGCTTCAAAACCCTTGACAACAAAGGGTTGTCCATTCCACAGCAACAGTATTGTGCGTTAATTTAAAAATCATCACAAAAAAATATTAAAATTTTTTTCGGAAGGACTTGCATTTTTAGATTTCGTTAACTAAATATGTATTCTAAATCCTTCCCATGAAAAAAATTTTACTCCTCTCAGCAGGCTTGTTTACTTTTATGGCCTCAAAAGCACAGACTCAAATCATCCATGCGCAAGTAGGCACAACAGGAATTGGCATCGGCTACCAGATCCCAATCAGTTCAAAAGTTTCAGCCTACACCTCACTTAACTACATGAAAGCAGCACCATCGCTCCTCCTCAAAGGAAGCGATAACCAATACCGCGTAAAAGGTACTGCAGATTTTATGCAGTTTGAAATGGCTGTGAAGTGGTATCCCAATGCATATGAAACAAGCTATGGTGAAACAAATACAGGCCGCTTTTTTGTGAAAGGTGGTTTGGCACTCCGCAATACAGGCGAATATCAGCTTAACAGTGATTTCCAGGATTTAAAGAAAGGAAATGCATTTGACCCACTTGATCCTAAAACTAAAAGTCAGGTTTACGCAATTAATACGGCACTCGTACAACCCTTCGCAATCGTTGGCTACCAGCTTCTGAGGGAAGAAAGTCCTTGGACCCTTGAAATAGAAGGCGGACTCACATACCATGGCAGACCTGAAGCAACTACTGTTAACACATCTGTTGGCGGCAAGGGCATCACTACCGGTGTCACAAGCTCCACAAGGGTTTCTGGTATGATTTCAGCAGCGCAGGTTTATCCTGTACTTCGACTTAATATGGGCATGAAATTTTGATTCTGATAACTCCTACACGCATCGCGCAAACCCCTTCAAAACAGAAGGGGTTTTTTTATTGAAAAATGGGACTGATATTCCCTGAACTGATGCATCAATTGACACACTATTCGATAATTTGCGGCAATACTAAAAAATGAAAAGATTAAAATCACTCGATCCGCCTCATAAAGGATTACGCAACGCCTTGTCACAATTTTCTTTGATGGCAGGAAAAACGGAATTTGACAATATGGATTCTGTCCAGAAGTTAAAAGACCTGGGTAGTGAAGTTTTTCATTTACTCCATGATCATACACATACTGAAGAAAATTTCATATTGAAACCGTTGGAAGACAGGATTCCAGGAGCAGGAGCCAGTGATTCAGCAGACCACAAGATCCTGGAAGCAATGGAACATGCGCTCAAACAAAAGCTGGCTACTTTTGATGGTACGCAAAGTGATGATGAGGGGCATGAATTCTATCTTAAATTGACTGAATTTCACAGTGAATATCTTGAACACATTGCTGAAGAAGATAGGGTGACGGAAGTGATGATGCAAAAATTCTTTACCGATGAAGAACTGATTGGTCACCAGGTGGAAATCATGCAGCAAATGGACTTCAAAACGCTTCTTCTTTGGTTTAAGTACATTGTACCGGCAAGGAGAAGTTCAGAAAACAAACAAGTGCTCACAGCTTTCAAGACCAATGCACCCGCTGAAGCTTTTGAAGCGGTGAAGTCAACCATTATGCAGGTTGTTTCCCAAGAAGAGTGGGATGCCATGGATCCAGGTCAGTAATTGATACCCGTCAGTTTAGCTAATAAAATCGTTTTGATGCCAAAAATTGCATTACGGACAAAATTGTCATGTCTTTTCATTTTCATTTTAGCTTCAATAAGCCAATCAACTGCTCAGGAAATAATGGTGACAGGGCATGTAAAAGATGCAAAGGGTAGCCCAGTTCAAGGCGTTTCAGTAGTTGCCAATAAAGGAAAAAATGGAACAACAACTGATCTTGATGGAAAATTCAGCCTGCTGGCCGATAGCTCCGATTTGCTTAAAATCACAGCAGTAGGTTTTCAGCCAATTCAATTGGCTGTCAGTTACATGCCTATGAATATCATTTTAAAGGTTAATGAGGAGGAGCTAGACCAAATTGTACTTGTTGGCAATAGAGGAGGTGGAAGGGTTAGAACTGAGACCCCTGTTCCTGTTGATGTCATCAGGCTGAATCAATTGGGGCTGGCTGATAGCAAACCCAATCTGACTTCAATGCTAAACATTGCTGCACCCTCATTCAATTACAACAAGACAAGTGGGTCTGATGGAGCTGACCATATAGATTTGGGCACGTTGAGGGGATTGGGTCCGGATCAAACATTGGTGCTCATAAACGGAAAAAGAAGACATCAAACGGCATTCATTGCTTTATTTGGTACCAGAGGGCGGGGTAATTCAGGAACAGATTTGAACAGCTTGCCTGAAAATGCCATTGATCGCATCGAAATTCTGCGTGATGGGGCATCAGCACAATATGGTTCAGACGCCATGGCTGGGGTAATCAACATCATCCTCAAAAACAATACGGGAAAATGGAATATTGATCAGGGATTCGCATTCCATGCAGACAGAAAGTACAATATACTCAACAATCCTGATCCTAGTCAATATTACACCGGTAAACAACTGGATGGAAGAACATACAACTTTTCAGCCGATAACGGCTGGAAGCTAGGCAAAAGAAATGGGAGTATCCACCTTGCTGTCAACTACCTCAGCAGGGGTAAAACCTTCAGGCAAGCCCCTGACACCAATGTACTTAAAAATCCTGAAGCACTGCCGGTAAATACCATGAGGCGGGCATTTGGAGAATCATCACTGCAAGCATGGGGCACAATGTTTAACCTGGAGTTACCCATCGGCAATAAGGGAACTGAGTTCTATGCTTTTGGAGGAGTTTCCAAAAAAATGGGAGATTCTTATGCATTTACACGTAATGCATCCACTAGAAAAGATCGTTTTCCAGTAGACAATAACGGTGAAATCATCTTCGTACCAAGTATCATGAAGAAAACCAATGCAGGAGAGATTTTCTATAACCCACACAACCAAGCTCAAATCACTGATTTGTCTTTTGCTGCGGGATTCAGAGGGAAAATCAATAAATGGAGTTGGGATATCAGCAATGCTACCGGACAAAATGATTTTCATTTCTACGGAAACAAAACATTCAATGCTTCCCTCATCAATATGCCCAACAAAACCCGTTTTGATGATGGCGGACTGACCTTTTTGCAGAGTACTTCCAACATCGATTTAAGCCGTTCATTCAAAGGAATTGGAAAGGGCTTGACCTTGGCCTTGGGAGCTGAGTTCCGTTACGAGCAATACAATGTTTATGCCGGCGAAGAAGCCTCCTACAAAGGTTATAGCAATGCATTCGGACAAAGTGCAGGAGCACAGGGTTTCCCGGGTTTTAGTTTGGCTGATGTGATCAAAGGAAACAGAACAAACACGAGTCTTTTTGCTGATGGAGAACTTCAAATCACCGATGAATGGCTTATCAGTGCAGCCAGTCGTTTTGAAAACTTTTCAGATTTTGGATTTGTAGCTACTGGAAAGCTCGCAACAAGAGTCAAGTTGGGTAAGTTCATCAATTGGCGAGCTTCATTCAGCTCAGGATTCAGGGCTCCTTCACTCCAGCAGATATATTTCAACAATACCATTACCTCTTTCAGTTTCGGAAAACTGGTGCAAAACAGAATTGCATCCAATGTTGATCCGATTACCAGGGCCGCAGGTATTCCCAGGTTGAAAGAAGAAAACGCTTTGAATTTTGGTACCGGATTTACCGCCAAAATTGCCAAAGGATTGAAGTTTACAATAGATGGATACCTGGTTAAATTATCAGACAGGGTTGTCCTTTCAGGCTTATTCAGTGCAAATGATAATACACTGAATCCTGCACTTACCCAAGAACTCAAGAATATTGACGTAGCATCAGCTCAATTTTTTGCCAACGCTGTTAATACCACCAATCTAGGTCTGGACCTTGTGGTTGATTATGCCCACAAATGGCAAGAAAACACCTTAAAAATTTCGCTTACAGGAAATATCAATAAAGTGAACATCAATGATGTGAATGTACCTACCCTCCTGGATGATTCCTATATCCACAGAAAATCATTCTTCAGTGACAGGGAAGCACAATTTTTGAAAGCCTCCGCACCATCATCCAAGTTTGTTTTGGGAATTGATTGGCAGCGACGCAAGTGGAGTTTAGGCTTGAGGCAAGTATTTTTCGGAAGGATGCAAACACTTGGTTTTGGTTGGTCGGGTTTAGCCAGTCAGCTTGGAACCCAAGGCCCCGGCGACCCCGCCATCTCCGGAAGCTTCCTGGGCATTGACCCTTATGTGGATATCGACGGATTCAATGATCAAGTGAATGTTTTGCGTGAAGTGTTTCTTTATAGGGCAAAATCAACAACTGATCTCTACGGTAACATTAAGCTCACCGGCAATTTGCAATTGACTGCAGGTGTTGAAAATATTTTCAACATACATCCAAACTATGCAGGTGTTCCACAAGCACGATACCAATCCTTTGTGAATGAAACCGGCGGACCTTGGGAGTCAGTACAAATGGGCTTTAATGGCACAAGATTTTTCAGCAGGTTGAAATTGAACTTTTGATATCAAAGAAATCATTGTCACCTTTCTCAGACCCCTTCAGTTTTGAAGGGGTTTTTTCATTGGACTATTACCTCATCCATGAAGAGCCACGATGAAAAACCGGCACCAGGTAATCCTTTTGCAATGGTTCCATGGTTGACTGCTACAAACTTGATATACTGGGCTGAAATGGTTGGAAAATGAAGTTCAACCTGCTTAGGAGATACTACATTACCTGACTCAATTATCTTTTCGGCCACCATTCTGAAATTTATACCATCATCCGATACAAGGATTTGAATTTGTCTCGGCAAATAGACCCAGCTGTTGGGTGCATGAAAAAACCTTGTCTTGAAGAAGCTGATAGAAGTAGGTCTTTCAAAATCAAAAATTCCCTCAACATTTTTCCCGTTCCATCCTAACCATTCAGCATCATTAAACCGTGTATCACTTCCCCAAATTCCATTGTTAGGCGCCTTATTTCCTCCTAGGTTGTAGGCAGGATCAGGTTCAACAGACAATGCCAATGACTTCCCTGTAGATGGCGCCAGTGTAAAATGAAAAGTCTTGGTATCTGTTATTTTTTTTCCAACTAACGATGAAGCTTTTATTATTCCTGAACCCATCACTGTAAATGGCCCTTTATACTTTTTGGGCATTGCACCATTGATGGCATAATACAGTCCAGTACCGTTAGGTGTGCCTGTAAGTGTGACCTGAAGCCCCTTGGTTGTTGAGTTTAATTTACCATTGATGGCCAGCTCAAAAAGATGAGAGGAAGTATTGATACCTCTTTTTTCCAACCTTTCAAACTGCTGTTGCATTCTCTTGGTAAAATGAGTGAAACCTGGTTTATCAATCGACCACCCGGTTTCAGCTACCGCCATCAAACGAGGAAATAACATAAACTCAGCCAATGCTGGTGATTTGATGTATTCAGTCCACAAATTAGCCTGAATACCTTTTATATGGGCACGGTCTTTTGGACTTAATACTTCTGGTATGGGATTAAACTGATAAGTCTTTTTTAAAGGAGTTAGTCCGCCCCAAGCGATGGAATCTACCGGATCTTCAGACTGGTAAAGGTTAAGGTAATAAACGTCTACTGGAGACATAATGACGTTGTGACCCTTTTGGGCTGCCTGAATACCACCTCCGGTTCCTCTCCAGCTCATCACAGTTGCATCTGGTGCAAGTCCCCCTTCAAGAATTTCATCCCAACCAATAATTCTCCTGCCCCTTGCTTTGACAAATTCCTCAAGCGTTTTGATAATATGGCTTTGCAGACCTTCTTCATCACCAAGATTCTTATTACGAATAAATTCTTGCGCAACAGAAGAACGCTTCCAATTGTCTTTTGGACACTCATCGCCTCCAATATGTATTAAAGGAGAAGGAAATACATCCATCACTTCATTCAAAACATCTTTTAAAAAGTCAAAAGTGTATGTTGTAGGACACAATACATCTTGAAAAACACCCCAGGTCTCTTGCACAACCTTGCCACCAGGGACAGCTGCTTTTTTCAGAGAAGCAGTTGATGTCATTGTTGAATCCAAATGACTTGATTCATTGGGAAAACAGCTTAAAGCTGGGTATGCAGCAATCGCAGCACTGCTGTGTCCTGGCAAATCAATCTCCGGAATTACATCAATGTGATTGACAGCTGCATAATGCACCAAGGCTTGCAATTCCTGTTGCGTATAATAACCCTGGTGCGGAACATTGTCATTGCCTTTACCTGGATACCTTCCAATTAACGTGCCATCCCTTTTGCTTCCAACAGCAGTCAGCAAAGGGTATTTCTTGATTTCCATACGCCACCCCTGATCATCAGTGAGATGCAGGTGAAGTTTATTCATTTTGAGACTGGCCATCTGGTCAACCATCTTATATAAAAAGGAAATAGGTAAAAAATGTCTCGCAACGTCTATCATTAGTCCACGATAATCAAATGCAGGTTCATCCTTAATGATCACAACTGGTAATTTCCATTGTTGATGAGAAACCAATTCTTTGTTCTCAATATCCGCAGGGAACAATTGTATCATGGTTTGAATAGCGTAAAATAAACCGATTTCGTTACGTGCACCTATAGCTATTCGGTTTTGAGAGATTGACAGCTCATAGGCTGCATTTTGAACTGTGTCACCCAATTTATATATGGTAATTATTTGTGGACCTGATTTTTGCTGGATTGTATTTAAACGGAAACCTGCTGCACTTGATAACTTTGATTGCAAGGGTTCGAGGGAATGACTCCACTGGTCTGTACCATCCTTAAAAAAGAAGACCGTTTCCGGGTTTAAGTTAAAATATCCCTTACCCTGCTGAACCATTGTGGGGTATGGAATTATGCTAATCTTCTGGGAATGTGTTTTTATACTCAGTGCTAAAAACGAAATAATAAACAACAAATTCATTTTCATGATG
>JBDLTO010000161.1:0-17131 GCA_039805815.1 Bacteroidota bacterium
CAAACCTGGTTGTTTTTGTTCAACACAGAATTTTTGGCATCAGTACCCATGCGGGCCGTACCCATTTCATGGATACCCCTGCCCGGTGTGCCATCGCCATCTTTACCGGTAACATTTTTCACCCCAGCGGCTTCCAGCATTTCGATGCCATCTGCCAGCATATCCTTGCGCATTTTCAGCTCATTGTCTTTCAGTTCGCAATCGATTGCCAGCACATTGAGCCCCCATTTGTCCTTCTTCTCTTTGTCGAGCGTAACCTTGTTTTCATGGTAAGGAAGGATTTCTCCGAATCCGCCCATGCCCACCTGCCAGGATCCCGGTTCGGTGAGTGATTCTTTAAGTTCAGCGCCGATATTGAATTCTGCCACGTTGCGGCTCCAGTTTTCGCGGTTGCCCTGCCCTTGGTAGCCGAAGCCACGCAGGTAATCGCGCTTGTCGCCGTTTACGTTGCGGAAGCGAGGGATATAGAAGCCATTTGGTCTGCGGCCGAAGTAGTATTTGTCTTCATAGCCTTCCACTTTGCCCGATACCCGTACACCGAGGTGGTGGTCCATCAGGTTATGACCCAGCTGACCGCTTGTGCTGCCCAGTCCTTCTGGGAATACATCCGTAGCCGAGTTCATCAGAATCCAGGTGCTGTTGAGGGTAGAGGCGTTGAGGAAGACGATTTTCGCCTTGTATTCGTAGGTTTGGTTTGTTTCAGCGTCAAGCACTTCTACGCCGGTAGCCCGTTGCGTGTCTTTGTCGTACAACACTTTCGTGACGATGGAGAAAGGCCTCAAGGTGAGGTTTCCCGTTTTCATGGCAGCCGGCAGTGTGGAAGATTGCGTGCTGAAGTAGGCACCGAATGGGCAGCCTAGGGAGCATTTGTTCCTGAACTGGCAGTTTGTTCTGCCTGGCAGTGGTTTGGTGATATTGGCTGTACGACCTATGATCAGGTGACGCAGACCCTTATAATGTTCTTTGATTCGGGCTGCTACGTCCTTTTCAACGCAGGTCAGGTCCATTGCCGGCAGGAATTGTCCGTCAGGAAGCACTTCCAGTCCCTCTTTGGAACCGCTGATGCCCGCGAAGGTTTCAACATAGTCGTACCAGGGAGCAATGTCTTTGTAGCGGATCGGCCAATCTGTGCCGATGCCCTCTTTAGCGTTTGCTTCAAAGTCGATGTCGCTCCAGCGGTAGCTTTGACGGCCCCACATCAGTGAGCGGCCACCCACATGATAGCCCCGGAACCAGTCGAAACGCTTGACTTCCGTATATGGACATTCCCAATCTTTCACCCAGTAGTTCAGGTTTGTTTCGCTGAGCGGGTAGTCCCGCTTCAGCACCGGATATTTTTCGATCATTTCCTGCGTGCGCCCGCCGCGGTGTGGGAATTCCCAGGGGTCTTTGGTGGCGTTGACGTAGTCTTTCACGTGTTCGATGTTCTCACCCCTTTCCAGCATGATCACTTTCAGCCCTTTTTCGGTGAGTTCCTTGGCGGCCCAGCCTCCGCTGATCCCCGAACCCACTACGATGGCGTCAAAAACATTTGCTTCCGGCATAATGAAGATTTATGGTAACGAATTTAATGAAATATGGAATACGGGGAAAGTTTTGGTGAGGGTGGGAGAAAAAAATCTGAAGGCGTTAGAAAAGGCTGGGAATCCGGATTTTATTGATTTGGGATTATCTAAAAGACAGATATGACAAACATGAAAGACTTCAATAATTTTTAGAGTTATATAAGGAACAGCTGGAAAAAGGTGACATACAGGTAGCGTATGTTGGACTTATCAAATATGTAACGCGGCTTGGAGCAACACTTTCCAATAATTTATCTGCAAGCTATACATTCGGAAATCTTTTTCAAGGGTATATGCATTATACCTATGTCTATTTTTAAACGATTTTTTGGAAATAAGATAGTTGAAAATGGGATTGGTTTTGAACCATTGAAAAATGCAATTTGAGCTTTGGTTATTGGGACAAACCATAGATATACAGGAAAGATATTGGGAATACTTCAAGTCGACAAAATGGAATAATCAGTACAATGGTGAGATTAGATTTTCTGTAAAGCGAAAATGAGTTTCGGAATGTAATCTAGCTTTATTTTCCAAACGAGTGAGTAATCGACTCCAAAATACTCGTGTATTATTCTGTTCCTCAGTCCTGTAATCCGTATCCAATTTATTTCAGGGTACTTGGATTTGAATTGTTCTGGTAGTCTGGAAGCGGCTTCTCCTATTATTTCGAAGTTTCGTGCTACGGCATCTACAGTTTTCTGATCAGCAGTAAAATCTTCAAATGACAAATCTCTGGTGTAGGATAGAATTCTATTGGCGGCCTCGAGAATATCCTCAATAAGCAATTGGGTATCTCTCCTAGACATATATAATTTCTTGTTGGATAGCGGAGAAGTATTTTGGCTTGATGCCATTTCTGGATACTAGATCGACCTTTAAATCAAGTTCTTTCTCCAAAAGTTCTGCCAAGTCAACAAATTCAATGCCTATTGGGTTTTTGAAATCAACCAGAATATCTAAGTCGCTCTGGTCGTTTTGCTCGTTTCTAACGTAGGATCCAAAAAGACCCAACTCCGATACAGCAAACTGCTTCTCAAGCATGGGCTTAATATGGGACAGTTTGATTTTAATCTCTTGGAGTGTCTTCATATTCCAAATTTAATGAATTTTAGCCATTAGACAGAAGGTCCCTGATCAATACCATATTGTCTCGGTGAGATGGATTTGATTTTTTGTGAAAAGAAGTTTTATGCGTTCAGATTCATCCTTAGAACAGATCAAAAAATTCATTGACAGTTGGGAGTTAAGCGTTTTGACGTGTATCAGTTCTAATCAAATCCTTAGCCTTCCAAAAATTAATCGCCTTATAGACACTTTGATCTGCATACCTTTGGTATGATATCATTTTAAACCCATGTCATCCCCAAGTGAAGTATGAGTAATAATGGGCTACATCTCAGCATAGTTCCTCAAGACCTGAGGAACCAATATTTGTTGGGATTTGATGACAATATTCAAGCCCAATTTGAAACATTGGTGGATAGTCCACTCAGTAAAGACAGTTTCAGTTTCTATACTTCAGTATCTGCAGTATTTTCCTCAAAGATTGAAGGTGAAGACATTGAATTGGATTCGTTTATCAAACATAAACGATTGGGTGTCAATTACCAGCCTGACTATACACGTAAAACGGATGATCTCTACGCAGCCTATGCATTTGCACATCAAAACCGATTGAATCGATCCACCCTTGATCGGGCCCATTTGCAACTGACAAGCCATATTCTTCATCCCTCAAAGCAGGGAAAAATCAGGTTAGGTAATATGTTTGTCATTACCCCGGATGGTAAAATTGATTATGTTGCGGCTACTCCGGAAAGCGTTGGCGATGAAATGAAGAAATTTTATCATGATTTGAAGCTATTGCTTTCATCGCAACTGTCTTTTAGTGAGGTCTTTTATTTTGCTTCCATGCTGCATTTGGTTTTGGTTAAAATTCATCCTTATGAAGATGGCAATGGAAGAATATCCAGACTACTGGAAAAATGGTTCTTGGCGGAAAAGTTGGGCTCAAAAGCCTGGTTTATCCAATCTGAAAGAAATTATTACCAAAACCACAGTCAGTATTATCATAATATTCGTCTGTTAGGAATGGAATATGATCAGTTGGATTATTCCAAGGCTTTACCTTTTCTGAAAATGTTGCCCAATTCCCTGATTGGGATGGACGTTTGAATCAATCAGACAGTTTGCATCAGGAATATCTTAAATAAGCAATTGGGTATCTCTCCTAGACATAGACAATTTCAGTCTCGATGGAGAACAAGTATTTCGGCCCAAAAAGCTCAATATTCCCTGCCGTGTTTGTCCAGCAAGTCAAATGCCTCTTTCCAAGTTGGAATGGTATCAGATTCGTATCCATATGTTTTGCCGGTGGCAATCTTGTGGAAAGACTTCATGGCTTGTAGATGGACACCGGTTTTCATGAATTCGTGCATGACCGATTTATCTTCCCAAGCGGTAAGGGTGCATTGGAATGCGTTTATGCGTCTCACTTCACAAAACAGGTTGCCTTTGGCGGTTTTTGCCTGTCCGAAAGAAGGAATGGCCAATCGCCAAAACCTGAAGAAACCCATCAAACCCTTGGGTTTGAGTCCGGTGATCGAAATGTGCATTTATGTTTTATTGTGGCTAATAGGAAGCCATGTTAATTTAGGACCAAACATTAAAATACATGAATAAAATTACATTTATAGCATAACGTCTCCACAATTATGTTGGTTGCATCTGAGTGAAGCCTAAAACCTGGCATATTCACCGCACAACCGGATTGGTTAATGGCAAAGTATATCCAGGAGCATGAAAATTGGACGGATTTTACCTGGCATGCAGCATTATTTGCAACTGGCTACAGCGGTCTTTATCCGATAGAAACCGGAAAATACCGAACCGGCGTCATGCAGACTGTTTCCGCTGCCATGGGAAAAGAGAAAATACATTATGAAGCTATAAAACCCGAATTGGTCAAATCTGAAATCGATAGGTTTTTAAACTGATTCAATAATGACCATACATTTGACCTTGTTTTGAAAGCAGCTGTTGCACATTTTTGGTTTAACATCATTGTGTTGAATATAAAACAATTCTGATTGAGTCAAATTTGCCATTTCATTTTTGTTCTAAATCATAAATTTGAGCCTCTTGTCTGAAGTTTGGTCTATTTTTAAGAATCAATTTATACAATCAAATATGTCAAAAGAATTTGATAAAATACGAGCTGTATGTATAGTGAATTCAAAGATATCTGAAGAAGTAATAGATAATGATCTCATTTATTATGCAGATCAAAAAGATGGGCTAGGGAAAAAAATTATCCAAAAACTTAGCAAATATAAAAACCTTACCGAAGTATGGCCTAAATCTTATATCAACTTAAGCATTTCGCAACTGATTGCCCACGAGATTTTCAAAGCAGATGGACTGCTCCTAAAATACATCAAGCATGCATACATCAAATCCTTGCCGGCACCACACCAGCTTTTTCTGAAGAATCAATTGGAGAGACCGTGGCGGTATACTTTTTCCCGAATCATCTCCAATCCAGAGAAGGACTTTTATGAAATGGAGGATGTTTTCACAGAAGAATCTTACCTTCTGTACTCTCCAAGCCTAATACAAACCATTCAGGAAAGAAACCCTTCGCTTTGGCTAATGATGATTGCCGATAATGGACATTGTTGGCAGAGTTTTGGATTGAATATACCGTTAATCAATACACATGTTGATGACATTTTCTTTTATGCCACTGAAATAAACCCAGATATTGAAGATGAGGAAGGGATTATTGAAGATCTTCAGGATGATCCTGTACCCTATCTCATGTTTATCAGCTTGGGTATTAATCCCGCAATCCACCACAAAGGGTATGAAATGGCCTATTTTACTGCACACAATGCACCCTATGGCGATGCTTTTGATTTGGCTGCATTGAAAGCGCATTTTGTCGTTTCCTGGAACAACGAAATTTATGAATTGAAACCAATCGGAATAGATGAATTTCCACATTATGCCATTGCTTATTTTGATGAGCGAAACAATTCCCTTTTCAGGTCAGCTATGACTGAAGAGGGCTTCATGCGATTATCCCGTTTGCTGAAAGATCTGGGTTATGATATTCATCAAGAGGCTGAAGTAAGACTCTCTTTGGGTGTACATCAGTTATTGGAGAAAGTAATGCAAGATGAGGTGGTCATGGACCCTTATCGCGAATACTTTGAAACCGAAAAGGATTTTGAAGAAGAGGAAAAATCTCCGGAATTTATAGCGATTGAATCTTTCATGGCGATAGCCATCCAAAAACACAATAACAAAGAGAAAGTTGATGTAGCGGCCATTGCCAGTCAGGTAGGTGCCAATCTAACAGATGCCAAAAACATTTGGAATCATTTTAAAAATAGATTGAAAAATATGAAGTGAGCAAACCCTAAGGAATGGGCAGTTGTGCAATGACTTTCAAATTGCTAGCAATTTGAAACTTAGCATTTACAACTTCATCAACTCTTCCATCATATTTTTTAAGGGTATTGCTATTATACTCTCACGCATAGGAAATGATTCGTTGCCTTGATAGATTACATATTTTCTACTTGCGTGGATATCCGCAGAGGCAATGTGAAACCCTTTTGATACAGATGGTGTTGAGCTTCTTTTGATTTCAATGGCCCATAATTCAGTGTGAGTGACCTCAATGATCAGGTCAATCTCTGCACCCTGTGCAGTCCTGTAATAATAACAGTTTACATGAGTCGGGCAAACAGCCAACAAATTCTCTATCACAAATCCTTCCCAACTTCCTCCGCAAACAGGGTGTCCAATTAAATCGTTGAAATGTTCGATATTCAGTAATGCATGAGCAATGCCGCTATCGCGCAAATATATTTTAGGTGATTTGACAAGTCGCTTCCCAATGTTAAACGCATAGGGTTTGAGTCTTCTAACCAGCAGTAGATCAACCATGAGGTCCAGGTATCTGTTGGCGGTGGTTACAGATACATCAATACTTCTAGCCAGTTCAGACATGTTGATCACGGCTCCCTGCTGATGAGCCAAAACTGTCCAGAACCGCGCCAAAGTTTCTGATGGGATTTTCGCACTTACTTGCTGAATGTCGCGTTCAAGATAAGTTCGAATGAAATTCTTTCTCCAGTTTAGACTTTGTTTATCTGTTTTGGCCAATAAACTCTCTGGAAAACCACCTCGGAGCCACAACTGATTGGGCTCGCCATTGAATTCGAGCAGATCAACGGGATGGAGTTCTAAATAGGCAATTCTTCCCGCCAATGACTCGCCCGATTGCCTCAATAATTCCATAGAAGCTGAGCCCAGAAACAGAAATAATCCTGTTTTATTTCCCGCTCTTCTCTGTTTATCAATAATACCCCTGATGCTAGAAAAAACTTCTGGGAGTCGCTGAATTTCATCCAGTATCAAAAGTTCGTTGAGGTGCGCTGCGTAGTAAGCAGAAAAATCATCCATTTTTCGCCTGTCCGCAGCATCTTCCAGGTCTACGTAAACGCCACTATCTTTTTGCAAAAGACTAATTGCTAATGTTGTCTTCCCCACCTGTCGCGGTCCAAGTAGCGCAACCGATGCATTTTCTTGCAATGCCTGTTGCACAATTTTTGATAATCTTCTTTTAATCATACCATGTAAATTTAACATGAAATATTAAAAATACATGGATAAAATTTCAAGGCTGCACTATTACTTCGTTAAAACTATATCTTTTTGCATATAAATATGACTTGAAATCTGATTTATATGTGATGGCATATAATCAGTTGTATAATCTCATTTAGGATCAGTAAATTCATGGAAACAAACCTATTGCCATGAAATTCCGGTTGATGCTATCCTTTTTACTGTTTCTGTCAGTTACCTCTTACGCCCAAGACACCCTAGACATCTACCGGAAGCTGGCTGAAATTGCCGTAATCGACCAAAAGGTTATGATTCCGATGCGGGATGGGGTGCGATTGGCAACGGATATCTACCGACCCAAAGGAAATGGAAAGCATCCGCTGATCCTTTCGCGCACGCCCTATAATTTCAACAGCTGGGTGGATGGAAAAATGACGTCACGGAGTTTTGAAGAGGCCTATGAAGCGGTTCGCCGGGGATATGCGTTTGCGGTACAAAATGAGCGCGGCCGCTTCTTCTCAGAAGGGGAATGGGATATCCTGGGTACGCCTGTAACCGACGGTGATGATGCTTTCACCTGGTTTGCAGCCCAAGCCTGGTCAAATGGTAAAATCGGACTCATCGGCTGCTCTTCCACGGCAGAATGGCAAATGGCAGTAGCAGCAAGGAAGCATCCTGCTTTGGGTGCCATCGTGGCGCAAGGATTCGGTGCGGGTGTGGGTAAGGTGGGACGCTTCCAGGAGCAAGGCAACTGGTACCGCGGCGGCGCACAGCAAATGCTTTTCACCTCCTGGCTTTATGGTACCCAAAACGATCAATTCAAACCTACCCTACAGAAGGAAATGAAGCAGCAAGACCTGATCCGAATTTCCCGTTTTTATGATATGGCTACGGAAATGCCTAAAGTGGATTGGGCCAAAGCATTCACCCACTTGCCGGTAAGCGATATCATCCGCAATGTGGATGGTCAACAGGGTGTTTACGATCAGATGATTGCCCGCAAACCCAATGATCCTGCTTGGTTCAAAGGAGGACTCTGGCATGATAACATGCCTATCGATGTGCCGGGCTACTGGTTTGTGTCTTGGTTCGATGTGTCATCCGGACCCAATATTGAACTGTTCAACCATGTCCGCAACACGGCCAAAAACAAAAAAATCGCAGACGACCAATACCTGGTCATCGCGCCGGTTTTGCACTGCTCTTACAAAAGGGCATCAGAAAATACAAAAGTTGGTGAGCTGAGTGTTGGTGATGCCAGACTGAATTATGATGAGCTGACCTGGTCTTGGTTCGACCTGCATTTGAAAGGCGAAACGAACGACTTCAAAAAGAACAATCCCCGCGTGCGGTATTATACGATGGGTGCCAACAAATGGCAATCGGCCGACAGTTTCCCTTTACCCGGAACAACAATCAAGAATATGTTTCTTTCCAGCAACGGACACGCCAATACCCGCAAGGGTGATGGGGCCCTTGTTGCAACAGCATCTGCCAAACCAGCAACAAAAGATTCACCCGATTCTTTTTCATACGATCCCTTGAACCCTGTTCCATCGGTTGGAGGCAATGTGTGTTGCACCGGCAATGCCATACAGGGAGGCTCTTTCGACCAATCTCAATTGGAAATGCGTGAAGACGTTTTGGTTTATACTTCCGAACCTTTGACTGAAGGCATAGAAGTAACAGGGTTCATTGAATCAACCTTATTTGTTTCTTCCACCGGTACGGATACAGACATCACTTTGAAATTGGTTGATGTGCATCCCGATGGCAAAGCCTATAACCTGGATGAAACGATTCAACGCATGCGCTTTCGCGAGGGCTATGACAAAGAAGTTTTTATGGAAAAGGGGAAAGTGTACCAAGTGAATATGAGTCCGATGGTCACCAGCAACTACTTCGCACCGGGCCATCGCATCCGAATTGAAATATCCAGCAGCAACTTCCCAAGGTTTGAACGCAACCTCAATACCGGCGGAGACAACTACAATGAGTCAAAAGCCATTGTTGTGCAAAACACCATTCACCATTCCAAAACCTATCCGTCAGTCATCAAATTGCCTATTGCACCCCAAGCAAAATGATCATAATCGAACCCTTTGGAGGATTAGCTAACCGAATGAGAGTAATTTCATCGGCCTTGCAGCTGAATAAGTTTTCAGACAAGAAAGTAAAACTAATTTGGATTCAAAATGAGGATCTGAATTGTCAGTTTACGGATTTATTCAAACCAATTGAGGGATTAGAGATTATAACCAATCAGTTAAAATATAAGTATGCAAAAGCAACAAATCAAGAAGATAAACCTAAACTAATTTTATCTGCCATCATCAATAAATTCATTGGTATTGACTATTGTATAAAAGAACAGGACTTCTCGAAATACATCTGGAACAATCAGATCAGCATAGCTGAAATTCTATTATCCAATGAACGTATATACTTTCAAACTTGTCAGGAATTGAATTCGGAAAAAAATTTTGAATCATATTTAAAATTTAAACCCATTGATCGAATTCAAGGTTCAATAGAAAAGATTACATCCTCATTCACCAGCAATACAATTGGCTTACACATAAGAAGGAAAGACAATGAAAAGTCTATTGAATTTAGTCCACTGCAATTATTTATTGATACAATCCATAAAGAAATACAAATCAATGATGCTACAAATTTCTTTTTGGCAACCGATGATGAAAGCACAGAGAAAGAACTTATATCAATATTTGGAACAAAGATAGTGACATTCCAAAAAGATTTTAGTCGTTCTACCATGAATGGGATTAGAGATGCAGTTGTCGATTTATATTGCTTATCAAAAACTAAAATTATTTATGGATCTTATTGGAGTTCATTTTCTGATATTGCATCTAGAATAGGTCAAATTGAATTAATTACACTCAAGAAATAAAAGGACCACCAAGAAAGCTCATTAATCATTTTGGGCAGATGCAATATTTATAAAAATATGATCACAAAGAAAAACATCAGTAATTTACTAAAATTTATAGGTCTTTTACCTTATATACACATCTTTAAAGAGCGATACTTCCCTTCAAGTTATTTTCTCAATTCCCTGAAAGAAGATGCGAGGTATCTCACTTTTTACGGAAGCTTCATCAATGAATACGATTTATGTTTTGATATCGGAGCACATCGTGGTCACAGGACCAATATTTTTTTAAATTTAGGTGCAAGCGTTGTTGCTTTTGAGCCTCAATCGCATCTTTCAAAATATTTAAAATTAAAATTTGGCAAGAAAATTTTCCTTGAGAATATTGGCTTAGGAAGTTCAGTGCAAGAGATGATGATGTATATAAGTGATACTTCATCATTGTCTACTTTTTCAGTTGATTGGTTGAGTAAAGCTCAAGAGAGGTTTCCTCAAGTAAAATGGCATAAAAAGAAAAAAATTAAGGTTACCACGTTAGACAAAATGATTGAAAAATATGGTGTTCCAAATTTTTGCAAAATAGATGTGGAAGGTTTTGAATATGAGGTAATTCAAGGGCTCACACAGCCCATTAAATGTATTTCTATTGAATTTATGACACCTGAAAACAATGAAGTAATAAAAAACTGTCTAATTCACTTACAAGGGATAAATCCACGGATACTGGTCAATTATTCAATAGGAGACACTGCACAACTGTGCTTGGATGAGTGGTTGAATTTTACAGATGCTATGGCATATTTCAACCATCACCTATTTAATCAATCTAATTGGGGCGATATTTATATAAAAATGGACTTATAAATCTTTCTCCTCACACATCACAAATCGTCACACCCTGTTTGAGCGCAGCCATCTTATCGGGCCAGGTGGGGATGAATTCCTGTGCCACAAAACCCTTGAAACCTGTTGCTACAATGGCTTTCATGATAGCGGGATAATTCAACTCCTGGGTTTCATTGATCTCATTCCTTCCGGGTACGCCTCCGGTATGGTAATGGGCATAATACATATGATTCTTACGAATGGTGCTGATCACATCACCTTCATCAATCTGCATGTGGTAGATATCGTATAACAATTTGAAGTTTTCCGATCCTACACGTTGGCACAGCTCCACGCCCCACTTGCTGTTGTCGCACTGGTAATCTTTGTGATTGACCTTGGAATTCAACAGCTCCATCACAAGGGTCACGCCATGTTTTTCAGCTACGCCAACCAATTGCTTCAATCCGTCTGTGCAGTTTTTAAGTCCGGTTTCATCATCTTTTCCTCTTTTATTACCGGAGAAACAGATCAGGTTTTTGTAGCCGGCCTTCGCCACCAGCGGAATCATATCGGTATAGTTCTGGATCAGTTTGGCATGGAATTGTGTTTCGTTGAAACCATCAACCAGACTGATTTCAGCGCCATTGCACATGGAGGAGTACAATCCGTATTTTTTCAGCGTTTCCCAGTCTTTGGGTCCAACCAGATCTATACCGGTAATGCCGATGTCTTTTGCTCCCTGACAAAACTCTTCCATGGGGATGGTATTGTAGCACCAGCGGCAGACTGCATGGTTGATGTTTCCTTTGAGGGCACTGTCCTGTTTTTCCGCTGGAGTGAAGGAAGAAAGGGCTGAAGCAGACATGGATCCAAGCATGATGTTTTTGATGGCAACGCGGCGGGAGTTCATGAATAAGTTGAATTAAGGGTTAAAGAATAACCTAATATACATTTATTTAAAGTTATTTCTTTGGCTATTAAAAATTTTGGCAATAAGGCGAACTTTATTTAGCTTTCAAATCCAATTTTCGGCTTTGCCATAAACCCTTAACCAAACTAATTGAATTATGAATCAGACGATTAATGCAAACCGCCTGTTCTGGGCGAGTTGTTTTGCGCTCATCACCACGGCATTTTCATTCAGTATCCGTGCAGGTATCCTCACACAATTGGGAACCGAGTTAAGCCTTGATACTGTTCAGCTGGGTACCATCAACTCTATGTGGTTTCTTGGTTTCCCCATTTCCATGATCCTGGGCGGTGTGTTTTATGCGCAACTCGGTCCAAAACTGATTATGCAAGTCGCTTTTGTAGCACACGCCATTGGTATCCTGACTACTATTTACGCCAGCAGCTATAACGTGTTGCTGATTTCAACACTCCTGATCGGTATAGGCAACGGTTGTACTGAAGCGGCCTGTAACCCCATGATAGCAGATTCTTACAGCGGCAATGAGTTTCACAGCAAGTTGAACCGTTTCCACATGTGGTTCCCTGGTGGTATTGTATTGGGTTCTTTGATCTCCAAATTCATGACTGATGCCAGCCTTCCCTGGCAGGCGCAAATCTGGGTAATACTCGTGCCTACCGTTATCTATGCAGTGATGTTCTTTGGACAGGCATTCCCCCAGCCCAAGGCAGAGGCAAGTTCAGCCCTTGCGAGCTTTAAAGCCATGTTGAACCCCTTATACCTTTTCATGGCAGCTTGTATGGCCCTTACTGCCATCTCCGAGTTTGGTCCACAGCAATGGGTTGGCCCCATCCTCGCCAAAGCTGGAGCAAGCCCTATGTTGATTTTGGCCCTGGTAACCGGACTGATGGCTGTTGGCCGTTATTTTGCTGGTCCGCTGGTTGAAAAATTGAACACTGCCGGCGTATTGCTCGGTTCTGCCATCTTCGGTGTCATTGGTATCTATATGCTCAGCACTATGAGTGGTTCCATGCTCTATGTGGCTGCTGTGTTCTATGCTTTGGGCATCTGTTATTTCTGGCCAAACATGCTTGGCTATGTTGGTCAGCACCTGCCCCAAACAGGCGCACTTGGTTTGTCCATCATGGGTGGTATTGGTATGTTCTCCTCTTCCATGTTCCAACCCGTTATCGGTGGATGGATTAAAGACAACAAAGCTGTTGCTGAAGCAAGTGGTTTGGCTGGTGACGCAGCAGACCTCGCAGCAGGTCAGGCTACCTTGTCTAATATGCTGATATTCCCAGGCATCCTCATTGTTGCTTTTGCTGTATTGTATTTCTTCGGCAAGAAGAAGCAGGCAGCCTAAACAGGCCAATCATAAAATTTTGAAAGAGGGGGCATTTGTCCCCTCTTTTTTTGTATTTTTAAAACATATTTTCACACAACATTTTCAATCCCCAGCAATGAACAGAAAATTAAGAATGGGCATGGTCGGTGGAGGCAAGGATGCCTTTATTGGCGCCATCCACCGTCATGCAGCAGGAATAGACGGACTCATAGAACTGGTTTGCGGTGCACTCAGCATCAATCCGGATATCGCCAAAGACTCCGGAAAGTCACTTTTCCTTCCGGAAAGCCGCACCTACCTTACGTTTGAGGAGATGATCACCAAAGAAAGCCAGCTCCCTGCAGACGAGCGTATGGATTTCGTTACCATTGTTACTCCAAACTTCGCGCACTTTGCACCGGCTAAAATGGCTATGGAACACGGGTTTGATGTGGTGATTGAAAAACCCATCGCATTTACGTTAGATGAAGCCAAGGAACTGAAAAAGATTCAGGAGGCTACCGGAAGGGTACTTTGCCTGACACATACCTATTCTGGCTATCCCCTCGTAAAACAGGCAAAGCAAATGATTGCTGCCGGAAAACTCGGTAAAGTGAGGAAAGTATGGGTGGAGTATCCACAGGGATGGCTTAGCAAACTCTCTGAGCGCGAAGGCAATGCCCAGGCAGCCTGGAGAACCGACCCCAAGCGCAGCGGCAAGAGTGGATGCATGGGCGATATCGGTACCCATTGCGCGCACCTGGCAGAATACATAAGCGGATTAAAAATTTCACATATCTGTGCTGATCTGAATGTGATGGTAGAAGGCAGGATGTTGGATGATGATGGCAACGTGTTGCTGAAGTTTGAAAACGGAGCTGCAGGGGTGCTAATGGCTTCACAGGTTGCTGCCGGTGAAGAGAATGGCATCAAGATCAGGGTATATGGAGAGCATGGCGGACTCGAATGGGCACAGCATGAACCCAACACCATGCTGGTGAAGTGGCTAGATCAACCCACACAGATTTTTAGGGCAGGAGGCAATTATGGCGACAGGCTATCCAGCTTTGCTACGCATAACTCCCGCACGCCGGGCGGACATCCCGAAGGTTACTTGGAGGCATTTGCCAATATCTACCGCAATTTTGCCCTCACTGTTGGCTGCATCAAAGACGGCACCACGCCTACACCAGAAATGCTCGATTTTCCCGGTGTAGAAGACGGCATCCGCGGCATGGCATTCATTGACAATGTGGTATTGTCGTCACAGTCAGAACAAAAGTGGACACCCCACACCATCTAAAATTACGCGCAAATGAAAACAATCAAAGGTCCAGGTATATTTCTCGCTCAGTTCATGGGCGATACCCATCCTTTCAATGATCTGTCGTCCATCTGCAAGTGGGCTGCCGGTCTTGGCTTTGTAGGCGTGCAACTTCCCACCTGGGATCCACGCTGCATCGACTTGCAAAAAGCGGCAGAAAGCAAGACTTATGCCGATGAGGTGAAAGGTATTGTAGAAGAAGCCGGTTTGCAGATAACGGAATTGTCGACACACCTGCAGGGACAGCTCGTGGCCGTTCACCCCGCTTATGACGCACAATTCGACGGCTTTGCACCTGCTAGCGTGCATGGCAACAGCAAGGCCCGCACCGAATTGGCCGTGCAGCAGCTGAAGTATGCGGCGAAAGCATCAGCCAACCTCGGACTCAACGCACATGCCACTTTCAGTGGAGCGCTCCTGTGGCACACCGTTTACCCTTGGCCCCAGCGTCCTGCCGGATTGGTGGACACTGGTTTTACCGAGTTGGCCAACAGGTGGTTGCCCATCCTGAATGCATTCGATGAGCAGGGTGTTGACCTTTGCTATGAGATACATCCCGGAGAGGATTTGCACGACGGCATTTCATATGAAATGTTTTTGGAGAAAACAGGCAACCATCCCAGGGCTTGCCTGCTTTACGATCCAAGCCACTTTGTACTACAGTGCCTTGATTATCTCAGCTATATCGACCATTACCATGAGCGCATTAAGATGTTCCATGTGAAGGATGCCGAATTCAATCCCAGCGGCAAGCAGGGTGTTTACGGCGGATACCAGAACTGGGTGCAGCGCGCAGGCAGGTTCCGTTCCCTCGGAGACGGACAGGTTGATTTTTCAGCCATCTTCAGCAAACTCACTGGCTATGATTATGCCGGCTGGGCGGTGATGGAATGGGAATGTGCCTTGAAACATCCCGAGGAAGGTGCCAAAGAAGGAGCTATTTTCATCAAAAACAAGATCATTCGTGTTACCGAAAAGGCATTCGATGATTTTGCTGGAACCGGAAGCGATGAGGCCTTCAACCGCAGCATTTTGGGAATTTAATCATCCAATAGTTTAATCAAAACAACACATACGCAATGAAAAAAGCAATTATGACCATGGTGATCGCTGCAGGCCTTTATGCTTGCGGTGGTGGAGAAAGCACAGAAACAACAACCCAACCCATCAGCAACGCTACAACAGAAGAAACAGCACCGGCTGCAACTCCTGAAGCCGCTGCACCCGCAACAGCAGAAGCTGCAGCCCCCAAGAAAGACGGTCAAGCCCTAATCAACAGCTCTGACTGCCGCACCTGCCATAAAGATGATGCAAAGCTTATTGGTCCAGCCTACCAGGACGTTGCCAAAAAGTATGAGAACAATGCAGCCAATGTGAAAATGCTGGCAGATAAGGTTATCAATGGCGGACAGGGCAACTGGGGCGAAATTCCCATGGCCGGTCACCCGAACCTCAGCCAGGAAGACGCAAGTGCCATGGTTGAGTATATCCTGTCAATGAAAAAATAACATACAATGAGAACCCTTACAACGATTGCTTGCCTTTTCGGCTTCACCCTACTCACGGCCTTTGACAATGTAAAAAAGTCTGACAACCCCGGCAAACCTGCACCTTCAAAACAGGTGAAGAAAGGCTGGACCAAGTTGTTCGATGGCAAATCCCTCAAGGGATGGCATATTTACAGAGGAGAGGGCACCGGAGAATCCTGGCAAGTGGAAAATGGCGTATTGGCCTTCAACACCGTTACCAAGCCAGGTGTAAAAACCGGCGGAGACCTTACCACAGACCTCGAATATGAAAACTATCATTTCAGTGTGGAGTGGAAGATTTCAGAGGGTGGTAACAGCGGTATAATCTTTGGTGTGAAAGAAGATTCTACATACAAGAAATCCTACCTTACCGGCATGGAAATGCAGGTGTTGGACAACGACCGCCACGCTGATGCTAAAATCATCAAACACCGTGCCGGTGATTTGTATGACCTGATTTCCAGTAGCGAGGAAACCGTAAAAGCTGTTGGTGAGTGGAATAAAGCAGAAATCATTTACAACAAAGGTGAACTCAAACTTTTCCTGAACGGGAAGAATGTGGTCACCACTACTGTAGGTGATGATAACTGGAACAAAATGGTTGCAGGCAGCAAGTTCAAGAATTCTCCCGGGTTTGGAAAGTATCCCAAAGGAAGGATTTCTTTGCAAGACCACGGCAATCCGGTTTGGTTCCGTGATATCAAAATAAGGGAACTCTAAAGAAGATAGTCAAAACACAGAAACGCCGCAAATTTGCGGCGTTTTTTCCGTTTTAAGCGATGTTTAGTGTAAAGGCAATTCATGATTAAAATTGAAATCAACATGATCAGATCAGTAGCAACGGCATTGGTGTGCATGCTTTCCATGGCATCATTGGCGCAGAACAAAGTGCTGGTGTTTTCCAAAACCGCAGGATTCAGGCACGGCTCCATCCCTGTAGGTAAAACGGCACTCATCCAGATGGGCAAGGAAAACGGTTTTTCAGTGGATACCACCGAAAATGCTGACGCTTTCAACGAAAACAACCTGAAACAGTACAGTGCTGTGGTATTCCTCAGTGCAACCGGAGATGTGCTCAACCATTATCAGCAGGCAGCTTTTGAGCGTTA
>JBDLTO010000162.1:0-6354 GCA_039805815.1 Bacteroidota bacterium
AGGTTCTCCAGATTTCCAGCGTAGGTAAGCGCGTCCAGATTTGTAACCTGATAATCAGGATATTTATCAACAAAAAGCCTAACCACATGAGACCCTATGAAACCGGCACCTCCTGTTATAAGTATTTTTTTCATCTGCTTATGAATTCTTTAGGTTGCTTTACCAATTCTTCTGGGGGTAAAGATTTGAAATAATCGTAGGTTATTTTCAGTCCTGTTGCCCTATCAACTTTGGGCTCCCATCCAAGCAATTCCCGGGCTTTGGTTATATCTGGCTTACGCTGTTTGGGGTCATCTGCAGGTAATGGTTTGAAAACAATCTTGGTTTCTGCACCAGTAAGCTTCAGGATTTCTTCTGCAAACTCCAGCAGACTTATTTCTGAAGGATTTCCTATGTTTATCGGATACGGATAATCACTCATAAGCAACCGGTATATTCCCTCAATCAGGTCATCAACATAACAGAAAGACCGTGTTTGAGAACCATCGCCAAAAACAGTCAGGTCTTCGCCCCTAAGCGCCTGACCAATAAAGGCTGGTAATGCACGACCATCGTTTAGCCGCATTCTCGGCCCATATGTATTAAAGATTCTTATAATCCTAGTTTCTACCTGATGAAAGGTATGATAAGCCATTGTAATTGACTCCATGAATCTTTTAGCCTCATCATAAACACCTCTTGGTCCAACCGGATTAACATTCCCCCAGTACTCCTCATTTTGTGGATGCACCAGCGGATCTCCATATACTTCAGAAGTTGATGCTACAAGCATCCTTGCGCCTTTTGCTTTGGCCAGACCAAGACAATTATGTGTACCCAAAGCGCCAACCTTAAGGGTTTGAATAGGTATTTTGAGGTAGTCAATCGGACTGGCAGGAGACGCAAAGTGAAGTATATAATCAATATTACCCGGCACATGTATGAACTTGGATACATCGTGGTGGTAGAATTCAAATTCCTTCAATTTAAAAAGATGTTCAATGTTCCGGAGATCCCCAGTAATGAGGTTGTCCATTCCTACTACATCGAATCCTTCCCGGATAAATCTGTCACAAAGATGAGAGCCTAGAAAACCTGCAGCTCCAGTAATAAGAACACGTTTATTAGACATATATCAGGATTTAGATTTGAAGTTTCGGCCTATGCTTTCATAATGAAATCCAAGCTCACCTATGCTTTTCACGTCGAAAAGATTCCGGCCATCAAATATCGCTTTTCTTTTCATGGCTCTGACAATTTTCAAAAAATCTGGTGTTCTGAATTCATTCCATTCAGTAGCAATAATCAGGGCGTCTGCACCTTCGAGGGCTTCATACTGATTATCCGCGAAAGTAATACTATCACCCATCAATTGTTTAACGTTTGGCATAGCTTCAGGATCAAATGTAGTTACTGTAGCACCCTGGGCCAGCAAAGATTCAATAATATAAAGTGCCGGGGCCTCACGGATATCATCTGTATTGGGTTTAAATGCAAGTCCCCAAAGTGCAAAATGCCTTCCTTTAAGATCTCCGTTGAAGAAGTTGCTAATTTTGGGCATCAGGTGGAGCTTCTGCTTTTCATTGACATCCATTACTGCATTGAGTATTTGAAAATCATAATCAGCTTCTTTGGCACTTTTAACCAACGCCTGAACATCTTTAGGAAAACAGCTTCCGCCATAGCCTATTCCTGGGAACAAAAATCTTTTTCCGATTCTGTCATCACTGCCTACCCCAAGCCTGACCATATCAACATCAGCCCCTAACCTTTCACACAATTGTGCGATTTCATTCATGAAAGATATCTTGGTTGCCAGAAAAGAATTTGCCGCGTATTTGGTTAACTCGGCAGACCTTACATCCATGTATATTAATGGGTTGCCAGAACGAACAAAAGGTGCATACAACTCCGCCATCAACTTCTTGGCTCTATCAGAATCTGTACCTATAACAACCCTATCTGGCTTCATGAAGTCGTCAACAGCAACACCTTCACGAAGAAATTCAGGATTGGAGACTACATCAAAATCAACTTTTGCATGTTTGGAAATGGCGCTCTTAACTTTTTCTGCTGTACCTACAGGGACAGTGCTTTTATCTACCACAACAACATAGTCGTTCAGAATGAGCCCAAGCTCATGTGCTACACCCAACACATATTTCAAATCTGCTGATCCATCTTCGCCAGGAGGTGTCGGCAATGCCAAGAATAAAATCTTCGAATCCTGTATACCATCCTTCAGGTCAGTTGTAAAACGAAGGCGTTGTTCCTTGAGGTTACGCAGGAAAATTTTTTCCAGTCCGGGCTCGTAGATTGTAATCTCTCCGGATTTCAGTTTGTCTACTTTTCGCTGATCAATATCAACACAAGTCACTTCATTACCGGTTTCTGCAAAACAGGTTCCAGTCACAAGTCCAACATAGCCGGTACCAATAACAGTAATTTTCATAAATATTCAGATTGAATTATGGTTGCACAAAAGATTTTACAGAATCGATAATTAACTCCTGCTGATCCTGATCGAGCTCGGTATGAATGGGGAGAGAAACTACCCTTTCCGTTAGCCAGTCTGTTACAGGTAAATCAACATCAGGCAAATTCAAGAAAGAGAACATTTTCTGGCGGTGAGCAGGTACAGGATAATAAATCATGGAAGGAACACCTTTCGAGGCCAAGTATTCAACAAGTCCATCGCGGTCTACTTGCTCCAGAATCATCGTGTACTGGTGAAATACATGTGTGTTTCCCAAAGCGGTTTTTGGTGTGGTAAGGGACTTAACCCCTTCAAATGACTTATTATAATTTGCAGCTGCCATGCGCCTGGATTGATTATATTCATCCAAATAACGCAGTTTTATCCGCAAAATTGCGGCCTGTATGGTATCCAGCCGCGAATTACATCCTACAACGTCGTGATAATATCGTTTGCTTTGTCCATGATTGGCAATCATTTTGATTTTCCTGGCAAGCTCCCCATCATTAGTCATGAGTGCGCCACCGTCACCAAAACAACCAAGATTCTTTGAGGGGAAAAATGATGTACAACCGATATGCCCAATTGTCCCCGTTTTCTTGACCCCCTCACTCCCCATATCTATGGTTGCACCTATAGCCTGTGCATTATCCTCAATGACATACAGTCCAAACTCTTTTGCAATTGCCATGACAGACTGCATATCTGCGGACTGTCCGTATAGATGAACAGGCACAATGGCTTTTGTCCGTGGAGTTATCGCCTTTCTCACTTCTTCTGGATTCAGGCAAAATGTAATAAGATTAACATCTACAAAAACAGGCTTCAACCGGAGTAAAGCCATGACCTCAGTAGTGGCAATATAGGTAAATGATGGTGTAATCACCTCATCCCCTGGCTGAAGCTCAAGTGCCATCATAGCAATCTGAAGGGCATCGGTTCCATTGGCGCAGGGTATCACATGTTCAGACTGAAGGTATTCAGACAACTCGAGGGCAAAATCAGCAACAGCTTTACCATTGATGAATGCGGTTGCATCGAGTGTTTCATGTATTGCGTTATCAACCTCAGACTTTATTTTCAGGTATTGACGCTTAAGATCAACCATTTGTATAGGTGTCATAGTAAATGAATTGTGCTGCGAAATTATGAAAAATACAGGGTTTCCGTTGAATAGGTTGTAGTTTTGCCAACCAAATCCTTAAGTATTGTTTCTATATAATCTTTTTTTAAGATGTTATCAGCTGGTAATCAGGCTTGCATCTATCTGGAGTCCGAAAGCCCGTTTGTGGCTGGATGGCAGAAAATCAGTTTTTACTTTATTAAAAGAACAAATACCCGTTGATGGCAAACAAGTAATCTGGATGCACTGCGCATCACTTGGGGAGTTTGAACAAGGTCGGCCTTTGCTTGAAAAAATAAGGTCTGAATACAAAAACAGCTTTCTTCTGCTTACTTTTTTCTCACCGTCAGGCTTTGAGGTTCAAAAAAAATATAAGGGCGCCAACCTGGTTACCTATTTACCGATGGATGGCAGGAAAAATGCTGGAAAGTTCCTTGAAATTGTCAGCCCCTCGCTGGCCATATTTGTGAAATATGAATCCTGGTTCTACTACCTAAAAACTTTGCAAGAGAGAGCTATACCAACTATCCTCATTGCCGCAATTTTCAAAGCCGAGCAAAATTATTTTGGCATTTTCGGTGGATTTCTTAGGCAAATGTTGAATTATTACAGTCACATTTTTGTGCAGGACAGTCCTTCAATTGAACTCATTCGAAATCATCAAATTAGATCTGCGTCTAGCGTTTCAGGCGATACCCGCTTTGATCGTGTACAAGAAATTGCATCGGCACCCTTTCAAAATAACATCATTGATTCTTTTTGTAAAAATAGTCAAGTCATTGTAGCTGGCAGCAGTTGGAAAGAGGATGAAGACATGCTTTCCGGGTATTTGAAAGATCACCCTGAAATAAAGGCCATCATTGCACCACATGAAACTGATACAAAGTCAATTGCCCGGCTGCAATCAGTTTTCCCGAATAGTATTTTACTTTCCGAGGCAAATGAAAAGCTAGCGCCCTCAGTCAATGTTCTTGTGATCAACACCATGGGGATGCTTTCAAGACTATACCGTTGGAGTAGCGTCAGTTACATTGGTGGGGGATTCAATAAATCAGGTATCCATAACATTCTTGAGGCTGCGGTTTATGGTAAAATAACCGTTTTCGGTCCCAAATACCACCGTTCCGGCGAGGCAGAAGCTTTGGTTGCTTTGGGAGGCGCATACACTTACAGCAATTACACTGAACTGGATAGCGTATTGGACAACCTTTTAAAGAACCCGGCAGAAAGACAAAAAGGTGAATCAACTGCATTAAATTACGTTCGCAGTAATCTCGGAGCTACGAATATTATCCTTGATTATATCAGAAAGCTGCCTGACATTAAAAACCATTAATATCTCAAAAGAAATCAAATTTCATGTTTATTGAACCTCATATAAGTAAAGGTGGCTGGATAGAAGTTGTTTGTGGATCCATGTTTTCGGGTAAAACGGAGGAGTTGATCAGGAGGCTTAAAAGGGCAAGAATTGCAAATTTGAGCGTAGGAATCTTTAAGCCAAGTATCGATACCAGATATCATGCAGAAAGCATTGTTTCACACAATGAAAATATGATTGATGCTACGCCGGTGCTGACATCTCTTGAAATTTTAGAGAAATCAGTAGATTTTGAAGTAATTGGATTGGATGAAACACAATTTTTTGACCAGGATATCGTAATAGTATGTGAAAAACTTGCCGACCTTGGTAAAAGAGTTATTGTAGCAGGATTGGATATGGACTATACCGGAAAGCCTTTTGGTAAAATGCCTGAACTACTTGCCATTGCAAACTATGTTACCAAACTTCATGCAATTTGTATGCAATGTGGCGGAACAGCAAGCTATTCATATAGAATTACAACCAATCAAGACCAGGTTGTTCTAGGAGAAAAAGATCATTACGAAGCACGTTGCAGAAACTGCTTTAAAAAATAAAATAGAAAAGTGACCAATATCAACAAGATTAAAGCACTATTGCGCAAAGAATTGCTGCTTGAAACCAGACAACAACATACGTTGTATGGGATTATGTTGTATATCGCGTCAACCGTATTTGTGATATATCTAACCATGGAGTCTCCAGATAGTGAAACATGGAACGGACTCTTCTGGATTACACAATTGTTCATATGCATCAATGCCATTGCAAAAAGCTTTTTACAGGAAGCAAAAGGCAGGATGCTTTATTATTACAGCATTACTCCCCCTTCTGTATTTATCTTGTCCAAACTCATATACAATGTTGTATTGATGCTGGTTATGAGCACTATAAACCTGCTACTCTATGCTGCTTTCTTAGGTAGCCCTGCAGTTTCGTTCCTCCAGTTTTACCTAATCAGCCTGATAGGGGCTGCCGGTCTCGGACTTATTTTTACAATGTTGGCAGCTATTGCCTCAAAGGCGATGCAACAAGCCTCATTGATGGCCATTCTTGGATTTCCACTAATAATTCCTCAGCTTCTTCTTATGATACGTTTATCAAAAACCGCATTTGCTGAGGTTTTCAGAGAAGGGGTCCCCTTGCAACTGGTTATGTTACTCACAGCCCTGGATATACTGATAATATTACTATCCGTGATCCTTTACCCGTTTTTATGGAAAGATTAATCAATTATTCAATATTACAAATTAGATAAACACAATCCATTTTCTATGCGACTATCCTGGTGGAAATTAACTTCAATCTTTTTATTGCTTTATGCCGTTGTTGGTGGGATGTTTCTTCCCGTTCCAGAACTACCTCAACTTGGTGAAACTATCAGAAATCTTTATTACCATGTTTGCATGTGGTTTG
>JBDLTO010000163.1:0-3284 GCA_039805815.1 Bacteroidota bacterium
ATGATACCAAATAAAAAATATTTCCTAAATTCAATAGATAACTCAGGTACCAAACAGGTATATACTTTTGTTGGTTTATACCTGATTGATAAGCTGGGCAGAAAGACTTTATTGCTCATCGGTTCTGTAGGTTATGTTGTGAGTCTTTCCATGGTGGCCTACGCCTTCCAAGCGGGTGCTTCACCTTCGTTTTTGCTCACATTCCTGCTGATGTTTATTGCGGCCCATGCTATTGGACAGGGTGCGGTGATATGGGTATTCATTTCAGAGATATTTCCCAACCACATTCGTGGTTTAGGGCAGGCATTCGGGGCAAGTATACATTGGGTTTTTGCAGCTATCATCACCCTTGTTGCTCCTGTTTTTATTGATGAGGTTGAGGGCATCTTCAAGGATAACCCCTGGCCAATCTTTGCTTTTTTTGCCGTGATGATGGCCTTGCAATTGATTTGGGTATTGCTGAAAGTCCCTGAAACCAAGGGCGTTTCGTTGGAAGAGATTGAGAAAAAACTAGTAACCCGATAATTTAATATCATATGGCTTATCCCAGTATTTATGATGATGACACAACACTGGAGCTCTGCAGGCGTATTGATGGCCTAACCTCTCAATCGCAGGGATTGTGGGGGAAAATGAGTATTTCCCAGATGCTCAAACATTGTACGATTCCATATAAAGCCATCATGGATCAGGGAGAAGTGAAAAAGGGACCCTGGTATATCCGCATTGTAGCCGGATTGTTTTTCAAAAAGTCGATGGTCAATGAGGTGGATTATCCCCATAACTTACCTACGGCAAAGCATTTCATTATTCATGATCAACCCGACTTTTTATCCACCCGTGAATTGCTCAAAACTGCTATCCGAATATCACATGCCAAAGGTGAAGCTTTCTATGAAGGAAGGGCGCATCCCTGGATAGGTCAATTGACATCACGGGAATGGAGTAACATGCTATACAAGCACCTAGACCACCACCTCAGGCAGTTCGGTGTCTGAAAATTCAAATCGCAAAACATGAAAAAGACGCTCTTACTGATCCTGCTCAGCATTATACAATCTGCCACAGCGCAGCAATTCACCATTCAACTTCCCCAATCCTTATCAAATAAACCACTGGACGGGCGCTTATTGTTGTTGTTGTCTACCAAACCTGGAACAGAACCCCGTTTTCTGGTAGCAGATGATACGCAGACACAGCAGGTGTTTGGTATTGATGTGGAGGGATGGATGCCCGGAACAACCAAAACAATTGATCCCCGGGCTTTTGGATATCCTGTTGAAAGCTTGAAACAGATCAAGGATGGATCATACCAGGTTCAAGCGCTACTGCATATCTATGAAACATTCAAGCGTAAAGATGGGCATACGGTGAAGTTGCCTATGGATAGGGGTGAAGGTCAGCATTGGAACATGGCTCCCGGAAATCTTTATTCTGTGCCAGCTACCGTAAAATTTTCCGGTGGCAAGGTCAATCTGCAGTCTCTGCAGCTAACGCAGGTAATACCGCCGGTTAAACAACCAGAAGACAGCAAATATGTCAAACACATCCGTATACAATCGGCAAGGCTTACGGAGTTTTGGGGGCGACCTATGTACCTTGGAGCACATGTGTTGCTGCCGGAAGGCTGGGATACCCATCCCGCTGTCAAATATCCCCTGGCTATTTATCACGGTCATTTTCCGGATGATTTCGGGGGGTGGAGAACAACCCCGCCTGATGAAAACCTGGTGCCGGATACAGTCAAACGATTCAACCTGATTGGTTACAATAAAATTGTGCAGCAGGAAGCCTACGATTTTTACAAGATGTGGACCGGTTCTGATTTCCCAAGGGTTATTGCTGTTGAAATTCAACATGCCAATCCGTTTTATGACGATTCTTACGCTGTTAATTCTGAGAATATTGGTCCGTATGGAGATGCCATCACCTATGAACTGATTCCTGAAATAGAAAAACAGTTCCGGGGTATCGGACAGGGCTGGGCCAGGTTTATGTATGGTGGAAGCACAGGAGGATGGGAAGCCCTTGCTGCTCAAGTTTTTTATCCCGATCAGTACAATGGCTCCTATGCGGCATGTCCGGACCCCATAGACTTCAATCATTACATGACAGTCAACATTTACAAAGACAAGAATGCCTATTTTGAAGAGGGGCCTTTTCGTAAAACGTATCGTCCGGGTCACCGTGACTTTCTCGGTCATGTCAATGCCATGGTGCGGGATATGAACCACCGGGAGTTGGCTTTGGGAACGAAAAGCCGGAGCGGAGACCAGTGGGACATCTGGGATGCGGTTTATTCTCCCGTTGGGAAGGATGGTTACCCTAAGCCCGTTTTCAATAAGCTAACAGGAGAAATTGACAAGGATGTGGCAGCATATTGGAAAGAGCATTTCGACCTGACACACATCATCAAACGAGACTGGCCCAAGCTTGGTGACAAACTCAAAGGCAAGATTCATTTGTATGTGGGGGATATGGATAATTTTTACCTCAACAATGCTGTCTACACCGCTGAAGACATGCTGAAAGGATTGAAAAATCCGGATTGTCAGTGTGAAGTTGATTATGGAGACCGTGCAGAACATTGCTGGAACGGAGATCATACCCAGCCTAACTACATCAGCAGATTGCGTTATCACCGCATGTTCATTCCCAAGTGGACTGAAGAAGTTAAAGGCAGGGCCCCGATGGGTGCCGATTTAAAATCCTGGAGGTATTGATATTTATAAATCAGTTTACATGAAAAAACACTTGCTGTTTGTCTCACTACTTTTTACTTTTTTTCTTGTAAAGGCACAGCCGTTCATCAATGAGATAAGGGCATTTGAAAATGCCGATGCCATTGAAAAACCCGCACCTGGTGGGATATTGTTTATCGGAAGTTCCAGTTTCACCAAATGGAAGGATGTTTCTGATTGGTTTCCGGATAAGCGCATCATCAACAGGGGATTTGGAGGTTCTTCGCTACCTCATCTGATCCAGTATTTCGATAGGATTGTTACACCTTATGATCCCGTTCAAGTTGTTGTTTATTGCGGTGAAAATGATGTTGCTGCTTCCACAGCAGTTACTGCAGATACGGTATTACTCCGCTGGAAGCAGCTGCATACCATGATCAGGAAAACACTTCCTCAAGCAAGAATTTCTTTTGTTTCCCTCAAACCGAGTCCGGTACGGGCTGCCTTTCTGCCAACCGTATTGGAAAGCAACCGAAAGATCAGGGAGTATTGCAACAACAACCGAAATACAGAATTTATTGATGTTTTTACCCCCATGCTCAC
>JBDLTO010000164.1:0-3398 GCA_039805815.1 Bacteroidota bacterium
CAACCTAAACGATGACTCAATTGAAGGGATCAGAGTAGTAGATCGTCCAGCTTTTTCTGTTCAGTACCATCCAGAAGCTACTCCTGGTCCACACGACAGCCGGTATCTTTTTGACGATTTCATTAACATGATTAGGGAATCCTTGCCTGAACTGGTATGAACAAAATAACCATCATTAACGGTCCCAATCTCAATTTATTGGGCAAGCGTGAACCTGGAATTTACGGGTCTTCAGATTTCGAATCTTTTCTTGCTATTCTGCGGTCTAAGTACCCGGGTATCAGTATTTTATATTATCAAAGTAATATAGAAGGGGAGCTTATAAATGCAATTCAGGAGCATGGTTTTACTGCTGATGGGATCATCATTAATCCTGGTGGTTATACGCATACCTCTGTTGCAATTGGGGATGCTATTGCTGCAATCCATGCACCGGTAATAGAGGTCCATATCTCTAATGTGCATGCAAGAGAAGATTTCAGAAAATTATCACATGTTTCGGCCAAATCCAGAGGGACTATATGCGGATTAGGACTGGATGGCTATGATTTAGCCATCCAGTTTTTCCTCAATCATAAAAGTTAGTTGCTCTTGTCCTTACCTGCCATTTTCTGAACTAAGTCCAATTTGCCGATGTAAACGCTTCTGCCATGTGTGCCAAGTATGATTTCATTTTCTCTTTCTTGAATTGCGAGATCATGAATTGGAAGCCCTTTGGGAAGTCCGTTGGAAAATTGCATGAAATTTACTCCTCCATTTATGCTGGCATAAATTCCACCATCTGTTCCAACGTATAAAATATCAGCAGATTTGGGATCTTCTTTGATTACATTGACTGACTCAAGGGGAAGATCAGTACCAATTCTTTTCCAACTTTGACCATAGTCATCGCTGCAATATACATAAGCATCAAAATGATCATCCCTGTAACCATTTAGGGTAACATAAACCCTGCTTTCTTTATGCTTTGATGCTTGAACCCTGCTTACGTATAATCCCTGAGGAAGACCACCGACTCCTTTTTTATCAGGAATTCCCAATCTTTGCCAGCTATTTCCCCCGTCTTTGGTTACTGCTATAACGCCGTCGTCAGAACCTGTATAAATCAATCCAAATTTAAACGGTGATTCACTTATTGAAGTCAGCGTTCCAAATGGAACATCACCCGATTTTTTACCATTAGACAGATCTTGGCTGATTTTTTCAAATTGATCACCTTTATTCATGCTTCTGTAGAGCGCGTTTCCTCCCATATATAGAATGTCAGGGTTGTGTTTCGACAATAGAATTGGCGTTTGCCAGTTAAATCTGTTTTTGGGCTCACTTAAACTTCCTCCAGGAGGTCTTAAAAACTTCGGTGCAGGTTGTTGCTTGTTGATACGCATGTAGGCACCAAACTGAGATCCGGAATATACAGTATTATGATCTCTTGGGTCAATCTGTACCTGCATACCATCGCCACCGTTCAGCCTTTTGAAAGCATATTGGCCGTCGTCTGTCCAGTCAATGGACTCTCTGTTGTTAGAAGGGCCATACCATGATCCATTGTCTTGTAATCCTCCGTAAACATTGTAAGGCTTTTCGTTGTCTACATTGATGGCATAAAACTGTCCAACAGCCGGAGAATTGGCTTTAAACCAGTTTTTGCCAGCATCATAGGTGATGTTGCATCCCCCATCATTTCCAGCAATCATATGATTATCACGGTTGGGATTAATCCAAAGTGCATGCCAGTCTGAATGTGTATTTCCTTTATCCATAGAACTGAATGTCTTTCCTCCATCTACCGAGATATTGGCATTGATACCGAGGATTACTATTTTACCTGGATTTGATGGCGATACATAGATCTTGCCAAAATAATATCCAAAAGTGTTGTAAATGCTTATTGGTTGTTGGTGTGTTTTTTGCCAGGTCTTACCAGCGTCAGTACTTTTATAAACTTCACAACCGCTTATCTGATTCACGGCTGGTCCGGCTCCTTCATCAAAAAGATAATTGTACAACGCTGTAACCTTTACCGTGCCTGCGGTAAGTGCTTCTTTTAAAGTTTTGGCATTGGCATACTGGCCGTTGAGCCCATTCATCCTTAAAAAACGGTCTATGGCAACATCACTGTATCCAGCAAGTTGTTTTTCGTCCATCATTTTCAGGTCCTTTACTGCAATTCTTCCAGTGTCTGATTTAGCCGTATCAGGTTTAAGGTTGTAGTTATCAACAACAGCATAAATAATCGAAGGATCTTTCGGGTAAACTGCTAAACCAATTCTGCCAATGCCTTCTCCTTGAGGGAAACCTGATGATACTCCTGAAGTCAACTGCCATGTTTCGCCACCATTTATACTCTTATAAATACCTGATGTGTTACCACCTTCGGTAAAATTCCATGATTTCCGGATTCTGTGCCAGACAGAAGCATATATTTCATTTGGGTTTTCCGGGTTTACTTCCATTTCCACGCTTCCTGTGTTTTCATCAATATACAGTGTCTGTTTCCAAGATTTTCCGCCATCTTTAGTCTTGAATACACCCCGTTCACGGTTAGATGAGTAGAGATGACCAAGAACAGCAACCAGGGCAATATCTGGGTTTGAGGGATGTAATACAATTTTACCAATGTGATGAGATTCCGGCAACCCCAGGTATTGCCAGGATTTTCCATTGTCATTACTTTTGTAAACACCTATGCCAGCATAGGAAGAGCGGCTGCTGTTTACTTCACCTGTTCCAACCCATATTGTTCTTGTATTCCAGTTTACAGCAATATCTCCAATACCCACAACCGCCTCCTGATCAAAGATGGGGGTAAAACTTTGTCCATTATTTGTAGTATGCCACAACCCCCCTGTTGCGTATGCAACATAAAATTCAGTAGGGTCGGCTGGGTTAACTTCAATATCATCCACCCTGCCACTCATGATGGCAGGACCGATATTGCGAAAACTGATATCTTTAAGGGGACTGGTTTCAGACTTGGCATTTTTTTCCAGCAGACTTTTAAGCCTGGTTTCACCTGGTGTAGCTTTGAACTGGGCAGATAAAAGCAGTATATTAAAAAGACCTGATGCTGTTAAAATTATGTGCTTCATTGCGTATTTATATTTTTCTTTAAACATGATATGGAACCTTTTTAATAAATTTAAGGAGTATGCAATATAAAAATTCTATTGTGAAATCAGGTCTTCGATTTTTAACACTACTCATTCATCTTTCTTGTATTACAGTAAGCGGACAAACACAACTCTGGTCTGATTATCAGTTAACTGCCAATGGGGATACCATTAACAGGCTTGATCAGCAAAAAAGAAAACAGGGTCCATGGGTAATCCGGTTGGAAGAGGTCAGGGGAGAGCCCGGCTACGAGGAAGAGGGATATTATTGGTATGACAAAAAAGAGG
>JBDLTO010000165.1:0-3137 GCA_039805815.1 Bacteroidota bacterium
ATGTTAGGTAACTTGGCCAATATAGCCATGAATGCGCAGGGGCTTGCCATTCAACAGATTATGGGAAAGACGATACTGTCTAGCCTGCATGCTATGTGGGGACTTGGAGCGTTTGCCGCTGCTGCAGTCAGCGGCTTAATGATGAACCTTGATATTGCAGTCAGTGGGCATTTCGCATTGATAGGTACTATTGCCGCCGCTGCAGCCATGTTTTTTTATGTTTTTTTGGTTGCTGATACTGCTGAAACCGGAGAAAAGCAGCGCGTGTTTGTATTGCCTGGAAAGGGATTGGTGTTGCTCGGATTGATATGTTTTTGCGTTGCCATGTCTGAAGGAGCCATGGCAGATTGGAGTTCACTTTATTACAGGCAGGTTATTCAGGCCATGCATACTTCCAGTACATCAGGATATACAGCTTTTGCATTATGCATGACGATGGGAAGGTTTGCCGGCGACAGGTTATTGCAGTTTCTGAGCCATTCGCAGTTGCTTAGGATAAACGGCTTACTGATTTTATCCGGTATATTTCTGGCATTGGTTTTTCCGGTAAAATGGTTTGTGATCGGGGGATTTGCGCTTGTTGGATTGGGTGTTTCCTCAGTCTTTCCAATTGTATATATGCTTGCAGCCAAAAACAGGTCCATGTCACCCTCAGCATCTCTTGCTGCTGTAAGCAGTGTTGGGTTTACAGGATTTTTGCTAGGTCCTCCGTTTATTGGTTTTGTGGCCGAAGAAACAGGATTGCGCATGTCTTTGTGGATTCTAGCAGTACTTGGGTTTTTTATTATATTGCTGGCCTTTCGGGTGAAAGACTCAGTTGAATGAGGGATCCAAGGGGTAATTAATCATGGGTAGATAATCGTTCCCCAATTCCCTGATAGCATTCTTCCAGATTGATTTTAAATCTTTGTTAAAAACAAGTGAGGCATTTCCAGGAATGCAAAGCCAGCTTTTTTCTTTCAGTTCCTCATCAAGCTGTAGTGGTTCCCATCCGGAATAGCCTAAAAAAAATCGTATTTCATCCTCGTTAATAGCCCTTTCACGGATGAGAGCAGTCATGGTTTCAAAATTTCCTCCCCAGTATATCCCATCTGTGATATGCAATCCCCCTGGAATAAGATCTGGTACCATGTGCAGAAAATGCAGCTGGTCACGCGCAACAGGTCCACCATCAAACAGGGGCAAAAAGCTTTCATCTGAATCTTCCAGGTAATAGCCAAGAGGATCTCCGGTATCCTTATTGATGGTAATGCCAAATGTACCTTCCAGGTCATGTTCGCATACCAAAATAACTGAACGCTGGAAATTGACATCCTGCAAAAATGGTTCAGCAATGAGTAATGTGCCCTTTTCCACGATTTGCATATTCTAATATAGCCAATATTAATCTTAATCCTGCGTTAAATACTAGCTTTTTCGGATTTTTTGACTAGAACCCCGCTTATTTTTGTTATCCAATGAAAAAACTATTCTCACTTATTACAGTGTTGATTACAATCTCACTTATTGGGATTATCGTGATCCAATTTTCCTGGTTGAAAAACGTTACAAAAATTCAGCGGGCGAGGGTGAACGATTTAGTTGAAGTGGTCGCATATGAAGTTGTGGAAGCCCTTGTGGAAGAGAAAATGCAGTATGTACCGAGTTTACCGGCTGAAGTTTTACCTCAAGGGTCACAGGAGCAAATCAGAGAAATGCTTTCTAAGCATTCTCTGGCAGATCAGTTTTCTGTTGAAGATATCAACAAGCGGATTGAAAAGTCTTTTGCTGATAATGGGCTTAAAGGGGCAAAATTTCAGTTTGCAGTCTTTTCTAATGCCACTTCCACTACTGTGGATATGTCATCGCCAGACTTCTGGCAGCATTATGAATCTGCAACAAAGGATTCTGTCAATTACACAATTCACAATTGGCCATTGGTTAATCTTACAGGAGATGAGATTATGTCTCTCGATTCGGATGAACGCTTGGTTTTGATTACCTATGACATGAACGATTTTGTGATGCAATCTGTAGGTTGGATGATTGTTATTGCAATCTTTTTCACCCTGGTTATTACAGCTGCTTTTTATGTTACGATAAGAACCATCTTAACCCAGAAAAAACTGAGTGAGATGAAGACAGATTTTATCAACAACATGACTCATGAACTGCGAACGCCGCTGGCAACCATTTCTATTGCAGTAGATACACTTAAGAATGAAAAGATTATTGGAAACAGGGAGCAGTTGCTGGCAATAGGACAGGTTATCAAAACTGAGAACGCAAGGATGAATACACAGGTGGAACAGATATTACAGGCTGCCCAACTGGATATCAATCAGGTTCTGAAAGACAAGCAGGATCTGCATGTTCATGAAGTTCTTCAGAAAATTGAAGGGAAGTTTGCCCTGCAGGTTGCAGAAAAGGATGCAAAAGTTATTTACAAGATGGATGCTGAGCAGGATCTTGTGGTTGGGCATCCCGTTCATTTTGTGAATATGATCAGCAATCTTTTTGATAATGCACTCAAATATGCCCGGGAAGACATTGCTCCGGAAATTGAGGTTACCACGTTCAACAAGAAAAACAAGATCGTAGTTACCGTAAAAGACAATGGAATCGGTATGACCAAGGAGACCCTTACCCGGATTTTTGATAAGTTTTACAGGGCACATACAGGTAATGTTCACAATGTCAAGGGGTTTGGATTAGGACTCAATTATACCCGCAAAATGGTGGAAGCCCACGAAGGAACCATAGAGGTTACGAGTAAACCAGGCTCCGGGAGTCAGTTTACCATTTCTTTGCCATTGAAAGCGATTAATCCGGTAACATAATCAAGCATCCGTCACCGTAGCTTAGAAACCTGTAATCACTGGCAAGTGCTGTCTCGTAAATATGTTTCCATTTATCGCCTACCATTGCTGCAATGAGCAAGAGTAATGTTGATCGTGGCTGGTGAAAGTTTGTAATCAGTCCATCACAAACCCTGAACTGATAGCCCGGAACTATGCATATTCCGGTTTTACCCCTCACTTTTGTAATCCCTTTGGCTAATAACTGAGCTTTAAGCCATTTGAAAACTGCTGATCTCGGTGGAGGAGACTGACTTGACAATTCTCTATCCTCCCATTGACGCAATGTGAATAACTGTT
>JBDLTO010000166.1:0-3021 GCA_039805815.1 Bacteroidota bacterium
CCTATCATTGGAAATGTTTCAGATACCTTGCCAAATCCTTTGGACAACCTCAAAACCAAAACTTCACTTATGAAAAGGGGATTGTCGACTTGCCTCACCGCATTATTGTTTAACTTTCTACACGCGCAAATCAATATAAGTTCAACGAGTTTAGCGTATACTCAAAACTTCAACACACTTGCTGTCCGCAACAGCAGTGCAGTGCTACCGACAGGATGGGTACTATTGGAAACAGGTACCAATGCCAATACCACTTATACGGCCAATGCAGGTGCCACTACAACAGGCAATACATATAGCTATGGTACTGGTACAACCACAGAGAGGGCGTTGGGATCATTGGGTTCTTCCACCCTCAGTTCCCAATGGGGTGCATCCTTCAGAAACAATACAGGCCAGGTCATCACCTCGCTGCAAATTAGTTTTACCGGTGAGCAATGGAGAACTGGAGCTATAAACCGGATCGATAAACTGGATATGCAATTCAGTACCAATGCCACAACTCTTTCCACTGGAATCTGGACAGATGTCAATGAGTTGGATTTCAGCAGCGTGACCATTACCACTATAGGAGCCAAAAACGGTGATCAGGCTGCCAACAGGAGATTGATTACCCATACCATCAATGGCTTGAACATCCCTGCCAATGCACTTTTTTTCATCAAATGGAAGGAGTTTGATGCAACCGGAGCAGAAGACGGTTTGGCCATTGATGATTTCAGCTTAAAAGCAGGGGCAACCCCTGTTGTCGATATTACAGCCCCCCTCATCTCGTCCACCTCACCTGCCAATAACAGTGTAGGACAATCCCTGTCAGGGAACCTCACCATTACCTTCAACGAAACTGTTTCAAAAGGAACAGGAGACATCCTCATCAAAAAAACAGCGGACAACAGCATTGCTGCAACCCTTCCAGTCTCAAGTGCTACAGTAACCATAACTAATGCACAAGTGACCATACCTTACGCAGGACTCTCCGCCAGTTCAAACTATTGGGTGGAAATTCCCGCAGGTGCTTTTAAAGATTTGTCTGGCAACAACTTTAACGGCCAATTGAATGCGAGCAGTTGGACATTTACAACGGCATCTGCAACACCTGTTGGTAACAGCATCAAAGTGGTGAATTGGAATATTGAATGGTTTGGAGGTGCACTTGGCCCAGCAGACGACAACCTACAACAGTCCAATGTGTTGAAAGCCATGCAATACATGAATGCGGACATTTATGCCCTTGGAGAAATTGTGAGTATACCGAGACTGCAGAGCATTGTTAGCCAACTGCCTGGTTATGCCGTTACCGTTGCAGACTTCTGCTCTGCAAGCACAAACGCTACGGGATGTGCGAATGATCAAAAGCTTGCCTTTGTCTACAAAACAGCCAGCATCAACAAATTGAATGCGCGGGGAATGCTTCGTGTCAATGGCAGCTTAAATGCATCCTACAACTGGAGCAATGGCCGTTTTCCTTATCTCTTGGATGCCCAAGTGAACAGCAACAATGGATTGTATCCAGTCCAATTCATTGCCATTCATGCCAAAGCCAACACTGCTGACTTCATCACGTCTTATAACCGCAGAAAAGCTGGTGCCGCTGAATTAAGAGACAGCCTTGTCATCCGGAACCCAACCGGCAATTGGGCTGTACTGGGCGACTTTAATGATGACCTTGACAGAACGATCACAACCCAAATGGCCCCTGATACTACGTCTTCTTACATTTCCTTTTTACAAGAACCCAGTTTCAGGAACATTACCCTACCCCTCAGCAGGGCTGGGTTGAGGTCTACTGTAAGTTACCCAGACATCATTGACCATGTAACCATTTCCGATGAAATGAACCGGTATTATGTGGCCAATTCCGCAAGGATCCTGCGTACTGAAATGGAGACCCTGATTGCCGGCTATGGCACTACCACTTCAGACCACTATCCAGTGATGACAGAGTACATTTTTGATGGTTTGATTGCCGGCAATTCAAAACTCCAATCAAATGCATTGGAGAAATCCGAGCCCTTCCAAACCAAGATAATAGTTTCCGGTCAAAACATTCAAGTATATGCTGATGGTTTGGGCATTCAGGATGCACAATTCTCACTCATCAGCATCAGTGGTAGCAGGCTTGCCATGCAAGAGGTACAACCCCTTCAGGGCAGGGCAAACGTAATTTTCCCCACACATCGGTTGTCGAAAGGGATTTACCTGATACAGGTAGCAGAGGCTGGCAAACAAATCACCCGCAAAGTGATGATCCGCTGATATCAGAGGTTTCCTTTTTTCAGTTCTTCAACCGCATGGTTTGCAGCACGGGCTGTAATGGCCATGAAAGTGAGTGAAGGGTTCTGCGTACTGGTGGATGTCATGCATGCCCCATCTGTAATGAATACATTTTTGCAATGATGCAATGCATTCCAGTTGTTGAGCAATGATGTTTTCGTATCATGCCCCATCCTGACTCCGCCCATTTCATGGATATCCAATCCGGGTGCCTGTTTGCTGTCGTGCTGACGGATGTTTTTACATCCTGCCTTATCGAGCATCTCTGAACCAACCTGTAGAAAATCCTGCATGGACTTCACATCATTATCGTCATAGTCCACTGAAATATTGAGCAGCGGAACTCCCCATTGGTCTTTTTGATTTTGGCTGAGCGAGACCCTATTGGATGCCTTGGGAATGGTTTCCCCCTGCATCATCATGGTTACTGACCATGGGCCGGCTTCGGACATTGCCTCCTTGAGTTCCGCACCGATTGCTGATGACTGGCCACGCCCCCTATCAGCGCCGAAAAAGACCATATACCCTCTGAGGAAATCCGTTTCCTGACGATGTACATTCCTAAAATTGGGCATCATCGGCTGTGTGGGTCTGCGACCGTAATAATAGCGGTCTTCAGGTCCGTCGATATCCGCTTGCACGGTACCCCTGTAATTGTGGAATGCGATATATTGCCCCAACAAACCGTTATCATTTCCCAATCCATTCGGAAAACGGGAGGATGTTGAGTTGAGTAGAATGAGGTTT
>JBDLTO010000167.1:0-3579 GCA_039805815.1 Bacteroidota bacterium
TTGGGGGCGGAATTCATTGAACTGACTCTGGGTAGAAACAAGCATGGCAACGGGTGAAGCATGGGGTTTGGCAGTTGGTGTCAACGAGGGAATTGCCGACCATGCAGCTTGCACAGATACGCTGTATTGCTGTTTCTCCAACTTGCCTACAAACTCCCGGGCCAATTCGTATCGGAATGCATCTACAAAAAGGATATGGCTTTCCGGTTCTGCTTGGGCTTGCTGCCCGGTGAAAATTCCCGAGTCATGGGCCATCAGTTTTTGGAATTTAATGGTGATGTTTTCCAACCAGGGTTGGTAAAACTGTTGGATGACGGCCTTCACCAGGTTTTTATCCTTCTCCAACTTAACGGATGCAAATGCCTTGCGCATCTGTTGGTCAATCACATACCCTTTGGTGGTATAATACTGCTTGATGTCTTCGATGGTTGCAGCAGAAAAGGGTTCCAATGCCTTTGCCGCCATGACTACCAGATATTGCAAGGCATCTGCCAGTGGCGATTTCCCCAATTCATGCCAAACCCAATTTCTTCTTACGCAGTGGGTTTTCTCCAACTCTTGTATGGAAACCAATGCCTTTGCTGATTCCAGCTTGGTGGCTTTCGTAAGCGATTGTGCCAGTTCAAGCTCTTTTTGCTCATTAATCTGGGGCCAGCTCTCCTCCGGAAGGGCAAACATACCCGAGCCCAAATCAGCAGGCTTGGCCAGGCGAAGCAGTTCCTCCATTTCTGGGTACTTGCGTGGGGCCGTTGCATACAGCTGCCACACATATTTCCAGGCATTTTTTTGGGCTCCCAATTTCTCCGCTATGGCTTTGATATTTCTTTGGTCGGGTTCAAATTCATATTGGGATTTGCAAATGTTGAAGAACACCTCACGCTTGACGGCATCCATGGTATCCAAAAGGTCATCCCCTTTGCACATCCACTTCAGTATGGCAGGCATGATATCCGGAAACATTTGACTGTTCAGGTAATCGGCATCAATTACTGATTTGTTGGCCAATACTTCCGGATCTTGAAAAATGGATGGAAGGGTTTTCTTTAATGCCTCTTTGGTGGCGTTGTCTTTGGTCACCTTGACACCCAATCCATGTATGGGGTTTTCTACGAATGCCATGATGCTCCATTCACGACCATTTTCCTGTACGAACAGTGTGCCGGTGTATTGGTATTCCAACAAGGGTTGAAAATTGAAGACAGCCTGCTCCACATTGCGCAAATCAGCTTTAGCCACACCAGGTAGGTAAATGATGGGAATGAGATCGGCATCCCACTGGGCTTCCGGCAGGGATCTGGAAACCATGCACTTTAACCAAATGGATGGCCCCTGTCTTTTGTCGGAATCATAGGTTCCATAAACAAGCAGTTGTGGCATGGCGTCCTGCAGGAGGCTAATGACCCCTGTCCATTGGTTATCGGGATCGGGCCATAGGATGACCTCCGGCCTTACCATAACCTGACTGTTGTGGCTTTCAGCGTTCTTGAGTGCTGCCAAAACCTTATCGTAGATACTCGACATTGTATTAGATCATTTGTTTTAATTGCTGAATAATTTTATCACCCAGCTTTGCATCCAAAAACTGTTTTTCTGAAATGTTGTCATCTAATACACTCGTTCTTAGAATGGCACATTTATGACGTATTTTTTTATCTGATTCTTTTAAGGTATCAAATGCAATAAATGATCCACTCTCCAAAATACATTCCCCACTTTCCTTGGGATAAAGTAATACAGCATTTGCATTGTTCCAATACTCGTTGTACATAAACATTTGCTTTAAATCCCCATCCCCGGGTATATCATCTTCAGGTAATTTCCATTTTGTATCAATGATCAATGTTTTTGATTTTGAACTTAGAATGATATCCGGTTGAATGCCTTTTGAAACTGAGGTATCCTTCTCTTTTTCCCAGACCCGTCTGTAAATCTGAGGCGCTATCTGTAGGTCAATATCACAAAATTTCAAAAGCTGCCGATAAACATATTCTTCCCAAAGATCATTCATATCAAAAAGTATAGCCAAAACATTATTTCTTCCTGTTTGTATGTCAGGACGATAATTGAGAAGAATCATTGCAGCTATACTGATCGCTTCTTGATATGCACTGCTTTTTCTATCGAAAATAAGATTTGAAAAGGAGGAAGGGGTAACCTTAATGTCATTCATTTCAGGAAATGCCAGCAATAAACCATAAACCCTATCATTCATAAATGGATTATTGACTATTGCGGGAATAAGTTTCAGTGCACAATACAGTATCTGGTTGAAAATATTATTGCAATCATATATTTGATGCCTTGTATAAAACCTTTCCTGGTGAACTATATTTTGTTGAATATTTTTACCAAAAAGGAGTTTTCCTTTTAAAGTATAGGTATTACCCTCTTGGTGTCTGTATTTTTTAATCAAGCCGAGTTGTAATAATGCCTCACATTCTCTAACAAAAAGTTCCAGATATGCTTCAAGTATACTATTGTATTTGAATTGGAGCTTTGCTTTTGCATTGGCATGCACAGTCATCCAGTTACATTCCTGAAGCATATCCAATAAAACCTTTTGCCATTTATCAGGGTTGGTTCCTGGAGCAGATTCTTTACCGATTTTGGGAAGGATTTCCAAGGTAAGATCACCCACCTGAATAACACCAACATATTGTTGAAACTGAACTCCTTTGTAATTGAGTTTAAAAAAACTTCCTCCATGGGCATCGTTGTACATGGCAAGAGCCTCCAAATGATCTTCCGTAAATTGATCATTTACACTTAATCGTTCATATTCAAAAACACGAAGGAGATTCATTTAGGGGCTAGTTGACTTAGGTACATAAATATGCTGAAAAGCTTCTGCATCCCAAGTTGAGGGGTCTGTTATGGTCAATACCCTTTTATGGCTATATTGATTTCTCATTGCATTACCCAATGGGAAATTGGCAAAAATATTTTGATCGCCCGTATGTTCTTCCTCTACAAATCGACTGCCCAACACAAGACCCAGTTTTTCGTAATCATTGTAAAAGTATTCCTGTAAAAGGGGCATAACTTTATCCTTGAAAACTGCACGCAGATCATTCAGGGTATGAATATTCCAGAGCCAAGCGTGACCAATGGTATGATCTTTGTCCTTTAAAACTGTCAGTCTTTTATTGATGGTTTCTAAAAGAGCCTTTAAATCTATATTTTCACAATTTGAGGAGAGTTGTTCTGGCATTGGCATCATGGGAACAAACGAAAATCTTCTGCGCAATGCGGTATCCAATGCCTCTACACTTCTATCTGCAGTATTCATTGTTCCAATAATGTACAAATTTGAAGGAACGCCAAAGGCTTCTTTGGAATAGGGTAAAGTGACCAGGATTTCTTCAGCGCCTCCTATCCGTTTATCCGGTTCAATCAATGTGATGAGCTCCCCAAATATTTGCGAAACGTTACCCCGATTTATTTCATCTATGATAAGCACAAAATTGGATGGTCTTGCTGATTGATTTAATTCTGAATACTCACTTGTTATTTGATAGGTTCGAAGTTTATTTAATACTGATTGATAATAGATCTTTAGTCCAGATGGAAATGTTGTTC
>JBDLTO010000168.1:0-3577 GCA_039805815.1 Bacteroidota bacterium
TCTTGATAAGCAATTAATAAATCCCTTTGAAGATTGTTTTTAAGGTTTTCTTGTTGGAATGCTTGCTGCTTAACTTGAATTTCATTTACCTTCAATTGAGTTTTATTAATATTACCATTGAATATTGGTACTCCAACTGACAAACCTATGTTTGGTCCAAAAGTTTGATTGGTAAGGAAGAATCCTGCTGTTGATCTAGATCTATTTAAAATGGTGTTTGTATTTAATGTTATATTCGGAAGTCTTTGGGAGTTGATAATTTTTCGTTCATTAAGCAGATTAATTCTCTCCTGTGTTGAAATTTGCAACAAGTTATTTTGTGATTCTAGTTTCTGCATCAGATTGCTAAAGTCAATTTTTTGAATTGCAAAATCATTATCTAATGTATGAAACGGTGCAATTGGGTTTCTTTGCAAAAGTGCATTCATGCCTGCTTTTGTATTCTCAACCTGGTTTAGGATTCTGTTGAGATTGACCATTTGAGCATTAAGGTCAATACCAGCTTGTAACATGTCTGTTTTGGCACCACTTCCTACATTGAATCTTGTTTCTGCAATTTTTAATCTTTCCTTTGATAATTCAATAATGGCTTTTGTTGCGTTTATCTGTTTATTGAGTCTGACTATATTGTAGTAAACATTTGTTACATTAAATATAATTTCATCAATTTGTTGTTTTACGGCCATTTCACCCATTTTCTCTAATACTTCAAAACGGGTTTTTGTAGCACGAATTCTGAATCCATTAAAAACCCTCCAGCTTACTCCTATATTGGCATTTATATTCGAGTTAGCAACATTATTCCTTTCTATGCTGCTACCATTGGCAAGTTTCTGGTTGATGTTTGTTCTTGCTTCAGAATTCCCAATATTGCCAGTAATTAATGGAAGTGCACCTGCGTTTCCCCAATTATTATTTAAAGTTGCAATTTCTAAATCTGATTGTGCAATCTGGATATCAAGATTTTGTTTAATTGCTAAATCAAGGGATTGCTTTAAGGTAAAAGAACTGTCCTGTGCCTGCAAATTTGTCAGAAATGCAATAGAAACCACAATTAACTTAATTCTCATTTTGCACGCTTTTTTTCCTAGAAATGTAAGAATATAATGCTGGAACAACGAAAAGGGTTAGAATTAGTGCAAACATTAATCCACCAATAATAACAACACCAAGTGGAATTCTGCTTTTGCCGGCAGATCCAAGTGCCAATGCTATGGGTAAGGCACCTAGCGCAGTTGCCAGTGTTGTCATGAGAATCGGTCTTAAACGAGCAACAGAGGCATCCAAAACGGCATTTATTTTTTCTATACCACTTTCACGTTTTTTATTTGCAAATTCAACTATCAATATACCATTTTTTGTAACCAGTCCAATTAACATGATTATTCCAATCTGAGAAAAAATATTCAATGACTGATCGAAAAAGTAAAGACTTAAAACGGCACCTGCAAGTGCCAGAGGCACTGTAATCATGATGATAAAAGGATCTACGAAGCTTTCAAATTGTGCAGCAAGAATGAGAAATATAAGTACAAGCGCAAGCAAGAATGCATTTTGTGTATTGGAGGAACTTTCAGCGAAATCTCTTGATGTGCCACTCAGGTTTGTCGTGAATGACTCATCTAGTATTTTGTCAGAAATTCTTCTCATTTCTTCAATACCTTCACCAATTGTTTTTCCAGGAGCTAATCCAGCTGAAACAATTGCACTCTTCAGCCTGTTATAGTGATAAATAGTAGGTGTAGTAGCTGTTTCATTTAATGATACAAGATTATCCAATTGGATTAACTCACCGGTTCTGCTTCTCAGGTAAAAAGATTTTAAATCGAGTGGGGCATCTCTATCTTTTCTGTCAACTTGTCCAATAACCTCATATTGCTTACCATTTCGAACAAAATAGCCAAATCTTCTTCCACTTAATGCCAGCTGTAGCGTGTTTGAAATATCCAAAATAGATATGCCCAGTTCACTGGCTTTTAGTCTATCGATGGTTACTTGAATCTCGGGTTTATTGAATTTGAGATTTACATCATTCCCTTGGAAAACCGGGCTTTTAATAACTTCATCCATGAAGGCCGGTACTTTTTCCTTTAGTTTGTCGAAACTCAGATTTTGTAACACGAATTGGACCGGTAATTGACCTCGACCTCCCTGACCAACTGAAATAGTTTGTTCTTGGACAACAAGTACACGCACATCAGTGAAGTCTTTGAACATTTTATTGAGACTTTGTGCAATCTCATTCTGACTTCTTTTTCTATCACCCGCATCAACCAATCCCATACTTATGCTTGCAGCATTTGCACCGCCTGAGCCTGAGAAATTTGGAGCAAATGATAACACAACATAACGTTCAGGAACCGAATCCATTATTTTTTCAGTAAGGTCGTATACCATTTTGTCCATGTAATCAAAATCCGTACCCTCAGGTGCCAAAATACTGGCACGGAGTCTGTTTCGATCTTCCATTGGGGCCAATTCTGATGGCAATTGACTTCCCACCAGATAAATGATAGCTGAACAAATCCCGATGATTATCCAGGCCAGCCATCTTTTACGCATAAATGCGCTCAATAAACGCTTGTAACCATTCTCTATCCCTGTGAAGAAAGGTTCAGTTTTAACATAGAACCAAGAATGTTTATGAACATCTTTTTTGGTAAGGTAAATATTCAATACAGGAGTAAGTGAGAGGGAAACAAAAGCTGATATCAATACTGCACCGGCAACAACAATACCAAATTCCCTGAAGAGTCTGCCTACAAATCCTTCAAGAAAAATAATGGGAAGGAATACAATTGCTAGCGTTAATGAAGTTGAAATTACTGCGAAGAATATCTCTTTAGATCCCTCTCTGGCCGCAGTCCATTTATCCATGCCCTGCTCAATCTTTTTATATATATTTTCTGTTACAACGATACCATCGTCAACAACAAGTCCTGTTGCAAGAACGAGCGATAGCAGGGTAAGTACATTGATTGAAAACCCTGCAATATACATGATAAAGAATGCTCCTACCAATGCAACAGGGATATCAATTAGCGGTCTGAATGCAATTGACCATTCTCTGAAAAATAAATAAATGATGATTACCACAAGAAGTATCGCAATGACTAGTGTTTCCTTTACTTCAGTGATTGCTTTTCTTACAAATAAAGACCTGTCATAACCGATTTCAAGGATAATATCAGCGGGTAAGTCTTTTTTGATGACTTCCAACCTTTTGTATATTTCGTCTGCAATAGCAACCTGATTTGATCCCGGCTGTGCAACAACTCCTAAATTGACTGATCTGACATTATTTTTACGGGTAGCAGATTCCTCATTCTCCGGACCAATGATAGCATATCCGATATCCTTTAAACGGATAATTTTCCCTTCGGTTTGCCTGATGATCAGGTTATTGAAATCCTCTTCAGATGTGAGTTTTCCATAGGCTTTAACAGTAAGTTCTGTTACATCGCCACGCACTTTTCCACCTGGTAATTCTATATTCTCCCTGTCAAGCGCAGTTTTTACATCCTGAATTGTCAGTTTGTAAGCAGATAGTTTAATAGGATCAAACCAGATCCGCATT
>JBDLTO010000169.1:0-4253 GCA_039805815.1 Bacteroidota bacterium
TATGAATTATTCCAAAGTAGAAGGTCGCATCAATACCAATAATGGATTATTCAAATTTGACGCCACCATACCAAAACTGATTTATAAAAAACTTGCCGTTTATGATTTCAGATTGAATGCAAGTGGAGATCAGGATAGTCTAAGATTATTTTCCAAAACAAGCTCAATTGTATTCAACGATAGTCTATTCTTCCCCAATAATGAAGTTTTCATCCGGTCCTCGAAAGATGTTTCAACAATTGATGTCAACACCTTTTCAGAACAATCGCAATATGGGGCCAGGCTTTCTGCTAAATTATATAATTTGACTGGCGGTATTAAAATCCACTTCAACCCATCTTCACTGGTATTTAATGAAAAGACTTGGAATATTGAAAAAGATGGAGAGGTTATTTTAACCCGTGCCCGCCTTGATGCGAATAATTTTAAAATCAGCAATGGTGATCAGTCGATCAGCTTACTCACTTTACCAGCTGAAGCCAATCGTTTACAAACAATCATCCTTACATTAACCAAGGTAAACCTCGGGGAACTCATACCCTTTGTATTAAAAACGCCAAGGATTCAGGGGATTACAACCGGAGATCTCACCATTGAAGATCCCTATAATGACTTTAAGTTATACTTGAATGCACAAACTGAAAAAACAAGCATAGAAGAGGATTCAATCGGACTGACTTCAATCAATGCTTTTTGGGATCAGCGAGAAAAAAGGGCCAGCTTCTTTCTAGACTCTGAAAATCCCATTTACCAGCTTGATGTAAGAGGCAGGTTAAACCTTAAGGATAGTATCAATAAAGAACTGGAAACTGACATCAACATCCGAAATGTTTCTTTATCACTGCTTAAACCATACCTGTCATTGGTTTTCAGTGACCTGAGTGGAATGGCTAATGGCAAGCTTAAAATTTCAGGTGATCCTTATAAGCCATTGATGACTGGTGCAGTTAAAGTTAACAATGGCAAGATTAGAATTGCCTACACACAATGCAGTTACAGTATTGTAGATCCTGAGATCAGGTTTTTACCAGGTAAAATAGATTTCGGAAATATTTCATTGCGAGACAGTTTGGGAAATTTCGCATCATTAAAAGGATCACTTGAACACGATTTCTTTAGCAATTTCAGGTACAATATCAGTGCCAATTCAAGAAAAATACTGGTATTAAATACAAAAAGAGAGGATAACAGTATTTTTTATGGTAATGCAATTGGAAGATTCAATTTTACACTTAATGGCCCTGAGCAACAATTAAAAATGTACATCAGTGGTATGCCCGTAGATAGTTCTGTGATTAATATTCTCACTTCTGGCGGCTCAAAACAGAGTGCAGAAGTTGAATTTATCAGGTGGAAAACCATTGGCAAGGAGATGAATGCGGTATCAAAAGCCGAGTATACGAGTAACCTTCAGATAGACCTTGATTTATCTGCATCTCCCTTACTAAAAATGAATGTTGTTCTTGATGAGCTGATGGGGGATATGATATCCGGACAAGGAAATGGAAGTTTGAAAATCCATACCGGAACCCGAGACAACCTAACCATGAATGGAAGATTCAATATAGAAACCGGAAGTTATAATTTCAATTTCCAGGATATTTTTAAAAAGCCATTCAAGCTCCTTGGGGGAGGCAGCAGCTACATAAGCTGGAACGGAGACCCTTATGATGCTGAAATTAATATCAACGCCGTTTATCTTGCTGAAAAAGTAAGAATGAGCACCTTATTCACTGATGCAAGCAACACAACCGTGTCTGGGATAAGTTCAGACATTCTAAGAGAGATCAGTGATGTTGAAGTCAGATGTAATCTTACAGGAACACTTTCCAGACCTAATCCAAGTTTTCAGTTGGTCATACCTCAAAACAGTGTTGTAAGAAACAATGCTACCATAGACAGCAAGATTAAAACAATAAACAGGGATCAACTTGAAGTAAGTAAGCAGGCAACATACCTGATTGTATTTAAAAGTTTTGCCCCACAAGCTGCCATTGTTGCCACTGATTTGAATAATGAATTACTAAATACCACAATTTCTGGCGTGATCAATGGTATACTTTCAAACAGCGTACAAAACTTCTTTTCCAAGGTATTGGGCTCTTCAGTAGATGTGAATTTTAACTATTCTAGGACACAAACCGGCATAACTGGATTAAATGGGAATACATCTGGGTCTGGACAATCAAATTTCCGGGAAAATGTAAGTCTACAGTTTATCAAATCAATGCTCAATGACAAACTGGTCATAACTTTTGGCAGTGATTTTAATTTTGCAACAGCTGGCAATACCTCACTTGCTTCAGGATCACAAAGTTTTCTTTTCCTACCTGATGTTAATGTGGAATATAAAATCACTCCAGATGGAAAATTCAGAACATCGTTTTTTTACAGAAGTAGTTTTGATGTTTTATCAACCTCAGGCAAACGAGATAGAACTGGGGGAAATATCTCTTTTAGAACGGAATTTGACAATATGTTTGGTAGGAGAAGAAACAAGCTGACCCCTCCTGAAAAACAATGATCAGATTTCGTGGCCCAATTTTTCTTTCTTGGTTTGCAGGTATTTCTCGTTAAAAGGGTTAGAAGCTATTTTGATAGGAACTGTTTCCACAATTTCAAGTCCGTAACCCCTTAAACCAGCCCTTTTTCGGGGGTTATTACTGATCAGGCGAATTTTTGATATCCCCAGGTGCCGGATAATTTGTGCACCAACTCCATAATCACGTTGATCAGCCTGAAAACCAAGGTGTATATTGGCTTCAACAGTATCCATTCCCTGTTCCTGCAGTTTATAAGCTTTCATTTTATTAACCAATCCAATACCCCTACCCTCCTGGTTCATGTACAAAACAACGCCCTTACCCTCTTTTTCAACCATTTCCATTGCTGCATGCAATTGTTCTCCGCAATCACAACGTAATGAGCCCAGGATATCACCAGTAATACATGATGAATGCACCCGCACCAATACCGGTTCATCATTACCCCATTCACCTTTAACCAATGCCATGTGTTCAGGACTTGATGGATTGTTTTTCTCCTTGAAAATCATCAACCTAAAATCGCCATATTTGGTAGGCATTTTTACTTCAACAGGATGTTCAATGAGGGAATCGTGCTGCAAACGATATTCGATAAGGTCTTTGATGGAAACGAGCTTCATGTTCCATTCTTTCGCCATTTTTATGAGATCTGGCAATCGTGCCATAGAACCATCATCGTTCATCACTTCAACGAGAACACCTGCAGGTTCCATACCTGCCAGTCTTGCGAAATCAATGACTGCTTCAGTATGGCCAGATCTCCTCAAAACACCTCCTTTTTTAGCTCGAAGTGGGAATATATGTCCAGGTCTGCCTAGATCAGCAGGGCTGGTAGCTGGATCTATAAGTGCCTTGATGGTTTTTGCCCTGTCGTGAGCAGAAATTCCCGTTGTGCAACCATGTCCGAGCAGGTCAACAGAAACGGTAAAAGCTGTTTCATGTAAGGCCGTATTGGTGTTAACCATAAGCTCCAGTTGCAATTCATTACACCTTTCTTCTTCTATTGAGGCGCAGATCAATCCCCGCCCATATTTGCTCATGAAATTGATGATTTCAGGTGTCACATTTCTGGCTGTAGTGATGATATCACCTTCATTTTCGCGGTCTTCATCATCCACAACAATAATCATCTTACCCTGCTTCAGGTCTTCTATTGCACTATGTATCGAATCCAGCATGTAATTTTTTTCAAAGTTATCGATATAACAAAACAAAAGAGCCGGATGTTTACATCCGGCTCTTAATTATCCAATTAATCTTATTGATTAGAAAGAATATCTCACAGTAAGCTGACCTCTCCAACGTGTGGAAAGATAGTTACTACCTCTGATATCCAGGATATCTGCAGCAGTTCTGTTGCTGAGGTTCCTGTAGGTCAATCTTGGGGCCAATGTTGAACCATTGATCCTGTAGCCTTCCATGCTCACCAAAGAATATGAATCTACACCTGGTGTTGCATTTACCCTACCCCAATTCCTGTTAAGGAAATTGGTGAAGTTGAACATGTCAAAGATTACAGAGAACCTGTGTTGATTTGAACCTTTGCCCAAAACAAGATCTTGCTGTACTTTCATGTCAATGATATTAGACCAAGGCAATACAGCACCGTTGCGGTCAACAAACTGGCCTCTTTTCTTACTGAGGTATTTGTCGTTGCTGATGTATTTGTCGAATGCATCCCACTGTTGGGCAACAGAATAAGTTACA
>JBDLTO010000170.1:0-3935 GCA_039805815.1 Bacteroidota bacterium
AATTGGGCAACCGTGAATTCAAAACACAACAATACATTGCCAACCACCTGCGGTCCTTGGGCATTGAAGTCACCCTGCTTGCCAAAACAGGTGTTTTGGGTGTGCTGAAAGGCGGCAAACCGGGTCCAGTCATCGCACTTCGTGCGGATATAGACGGACTTCCCGTCAAAGAGCGTGTTGATGTGCCTTACAAATCAACTGTCACTGCAGACTATATGGGAACTCCCGTGAGTGTCATGCATGCCTGTGGTCACGATACCCATACCTCGATCCTGATGGGCACTGCCGAGGTGCTTGCCGGCATGAAAAAAGACATCGCTGGAACGGTGAAGTTTTTCTTTCAACCTGCCGAGGAAGGTCCCCCCGGCAATGAAGAAGGCGGCGCCCCTTTGATGATCAAAGAAGGCGTAATGGACAATCCCAAAGTGGATGCCGTATTCGGACTGCATATTTCCTCTTCCCTTGAAATCGGTGAAATCAAATATAAAAGCGGTTCCATGATGGCTTCGTCTGATTGGTTCACCATCAAAGTAAAAGGCAAGCAGACCCATGGTTCAACACCTTGGACGGGCATCGATCCGATTGTAGTGGGCACCCAAATCATCAACAACCTACAGACGATTGTCAGCCGCCAACAAGACCTCACTGTAGCTCCTGTAGTCATCACTGTGGGTAAATTCCACAGTGGTGTGCGCGCCAATATCATCCCAGAAGTGGCAGAGTTGGAAGGCACTATCAGAACCCTCGACAGCAAAATGCAAAAAGATGTTCACCAGAAAATCCGCCAGGTTGCCCAAAATGTGGCCGAAGCCTGGGGAGCTGAAGTGGATGTATTCATCGATACCAAAACACTTGTAACCTACAACGACCCTGCATTGGTGGCTGCTATGGTTCCATCACTGGAAAAAGCTGCAGGTAAAAGTCATGTTACGCCTGGTATCTGGACTACCGGCGCAGAGGATTTTTCCTTTTTTGGTGAGAAGGCACCAGCTTTCTTTTTCAACCTAGGGGGAATGCCTAAAGGAACCGATCCTGCCAAAGCTGCGCCTCACCATACACCCGACTTCTACTTAGACGACAGCATGCTGGATGTGGGAGTGAAGGCGTTTTGCAATATTGTTTTTGATTATGGGGTGAAAAAGGGATGAGGGATGAGGGATGAGGGATGAGTGACTAGTGACAAGTGACAAGTGACTAGTGACGAGTGATGAGTATTAGTTTCTGCTGCCGAAGATGAGGCTGCCGATGCGTACCATATTGCTGCCGCATTGGATAGCCAGCTGATAATCCCCGCTCATGCCCATGGAAAGCTTATTGAATTCATCAGTTAAATCAGGATAGGTACTTTTGATTTCGTCAAATAAACTTTTCAGACTTTTGAATTCGTTTTCAACAATGGTTGTATCTACTGTAAAAGATGCCATACCCATGAGTCCGCATACTTTCACGTTCCCAAACTTTTTTTCCAGAAAATAATGCGCAGCCACCTGCCTGGCTTCCTGCAAATCAAATCCGAACTTGGTTTCTTCAGAAGCAATATGGACTTGCAAAAGACAGTTGATAACCTTACCCAGTTTGCGGCCTTCCTTGTCAATCGCTTCCAATAGTTTCAAGCTATCAACGCCGTGAATCAGGTGAACAAAAGGGGCGATATATTTTACCTTGTTGGACTGCAAATGGCCAATGAAATGCCAGTGGATATCGGAAGGCAGTACCGCTTGCTTACCCACCAGTTCTTGCACATAATTCTCTCCGAATTCGCGATGCCCCAATTCATACAAGGCTGTCAGATCCTCCACAGGTTTGGTTTTGGAGACTGCTATGAGGGTAGTATGGGTTGCATGTAATTCTTGCAGAATGGAGGTGTAATTGGATTGATCTACTGCCATATTTCCGAGATTGGACTGCGAAGATACTCAACATGTTTTATAGGAACTACATGTATAAATCATAAAAACCTATCTAGAAAAAGACATTGCTTCCTCCAGAAAATGCTAATTTGCCTTTTAATATCCCAACCATGCCAAAAACACAATCCGAATCCAACTACAACGTACAACGCATGGTAGCCATAGTGGCTGTAGCACTCTTCAGCCTCAAAATCATCGCCTGGTGGATGACCCGCTCTGTAGCTGTTTTGACAGATGCATTGGAAAGTACCGTAAATGTGGTGGCCGGATTCATCAGCCTGTACAGCCTGTACGTGGCAGCAAAACCGCGTGACAAGGAACATCCATATGGACATGGTAAAGCTGAATTTGTATCAGCCGCCGTGGAAGGTGCACTGGTGAGCGTAGCCGGATTTGTCATCATTTACGAAGCCATTGACAATATCATCCATCCGCATATCATCCGGCAGCTCGACTGGGGTATGGTTATTGTGGGATCAACAGCAGTTGCCAATTTCCTGACAGGCATGTATTCCATTAAAGTGGGTGAAAAAAACAATTCGCTGGCGCTTATGGCATCCGGTAAGCATTTACAGAGTGATACCTATTCCACCATCGGTATCGTTCTGGGTATGGCTTTGATCTACCTCACCGGATGGATCTGGCTCGACAGCCTGGTGGCCATTGGTTTTGCCTTTTTCATCATATATACCGGCTATACCATTGTGAGGAGTTCAATTGCAGGCATCATGGATGAAGCCGATAATGCCTTGCTGGAAAAACTGGTAGGCAGAATTAATGAAAATAGAAAAGAGAATTGGGTGGATCTCCACAACCTCAGGATTATCAAGTTTGGTTCTGTGATACACGTAGATTGCCACCTGACGGTACCCTGGTTCCTGAATGTGCACCAGGCCCATGATGAAGTGGAAGACTTTTCGGCTATTGCCAGGGATGAGTTTGGAGAAAGTGTTGAACTCTTTGTGCATGCCGATGGTTGTCTGGATTTTTCGTGTAGGATCTGCTCCAAAACCCACTGCGCTGAAAGAAAAATCCCATTCGAGCAAAAAGTCGAATGGGATGTGCAAAATATTTCCAGTGATGAGAAGCACCGTTAATTTCATCTAGTTTGTCGAATGAGAAAGTCAACTCCTTTAACTCCCAACTTCTCTTTGTTTCTTATCTTTTATCTTCTTAAGCCGGCGCACGCCATAACCCACTCCCGCGGCCAGCAACAAACCAAGTCCACCATCTACAGGGGTTGATGGCACATCTGGGTCAAACCCTGGAGGCGCTTCAGTGACGGTCACATCACTACTGAAAAAGCTCCTCTTCTGGCTATTGTTTTCCGTAGACTGATTGCCATATATATTACGCTGACGATCAGGAATCTGATACGGATTCCTGCCTTCATAGCCCGTGGTGCCGGTGTTATACTGGGCATTTACATCAGTCATCAGTAAAGCAATCCCGATAACGATCATCAATATCTTCCTGCTCATAATTTTACCATTTTAGTTGTGAATGATTTATCACCTATGCTCACTTTTACTACATACATTCCGCCAGACAACGTTCCAATATTCAGTGTTACCCTACCCTGGTTATCGAGTTGTACCTGCTGTCTGAATACAACCCGCTTGTTCGTATTCCTTATCTCTACCTTTGCGAATCCATTTAACTGAGCCGGCTTCAGTTCTCCCATCGGTACCCGCAGGGAAACTACTCCACCAGTAACAGGATTGGGATACAACAACAGTTTCTTTACTGCCGGTAGCTCAGGTTCTGAACTCCGGGAATTTACCACAAGCACCAGGTCTTCCTTCGTATTCACACCAAGGGCATTCAAAAACGACAGCTCCAATCCGTTTGCATGGTCTACTTTTATTTGCTGTCCTGTCATGCGGTTCAACACATACACTTCTCTGGCAGGATTAACACCCTTATCTATAGAAACCTTGACTACGTATTCTCCGTCGTAGAGATTTGTCAAGCTGATCGGAATCGTATCGCTTTTAACCTCATTGCTTATGGCAGTTTGCAATC
>JBDLTO010000171.1:0-7921 GCA_039805815.1 Bacteroidota bacterium
ACGCCAATGTTCAGCAAAGAGGAACTGCAAAAGTTCAAGGATGGCAGTGATCCGCTGTTCTATCCGGATATTGATTGGTTGGGATTCATGATGAATGATTATGCTCCGCAGCAGCAGCACAATGTCAATATTTCCGGAGGCACTTCTGTGGCGAAGTATTTTGTTTCCTTGGGGTATTTGAATCAGGAGGGATTGTGGAAACAGTTTGTCAAGGAATACAACAACAATGATCTTTACAATAGATTCAATTTCAGGTCCAATTTGGATTTGGATATTTCGAAGTCGACGAAAGCAAATATCCAATTGGGTGGGGTGACATCTAACAGAAGTTCCCCGGGAGGATCTCCATTTGTAGATATTCTTGCCGCAGCAACCAATGGTACGCCCGGCATGTGGGATGGGAAGGTCATTACCTTGGCCCGGGCCAATGGCAGAAATGCATTGGGTACTTTTTTTGACGGTTTCGACAGGTATAGCAACAATATCCTCAACCTGAATGTAGGGCTCAACCAAAAGTTTGATTTTATTACGAAAGGACTTACCGGACGAGTGAAAGGTGCTTATGATAGTGAATACGGGCAGAGCCGCAGTTTTTCCAGAAGTTTTGCACGCTATTCTGCAGAAAAAATTGATGTGAATGGAGATGGTGTTCCAGATCCCATTTTGAGGCAATCAGGAGAGGATGGTGTGCTTAATGATCCTTCTGAAAGTTTCACCAGATCGAAAAGGGTTTATTTGGAAGCAGCCATGGAATACAACAACACCATCGGGAAGCATGCAGTTGGCGGTTTGTTGTTATACACCCAACGCAAACAGTTCTATCATGGGTTGTCTTATCCCGGCATTCCTTTGGGTTACCAGGATTATGTTTCCAGGTTGACTTATAATTACGCCCAGAAATACCTCGTTGAGTTCAATATGGGTAGGAACGGATCGGAGAATTTTCCTGAAAACAACCGTTTTGGTTGGTTTCCGGCAGTCTCCGGTGGATGGGTAGTTACCAGTGAACCGTTGGTGAAAAAGTTGATTGGGGATGATTTTCTTTCCTACCTCAAATTGAGGGCTTCTTATGGCGTAGTTGGCAATGACCGCATGGGCTCTTTGCGTTTCTTGTATTTCCCCAGTGAGTATCTCGGCGGCGGTGGCGCCATTTTTGGTGAAGATCCTGTGAGCCGGTCCGGATATGTGGAAGGCAAGCTAGGAAATCCAGATGTTACCTGGGAGAAGGCTGTGAAGCAAAACTATGCAGCTGAGTTCCGCTTTTTCAAAAACAGGTTGACCCTCAACCTGGATTACTTCATGGAACAGCGCTCCAATATCCTGACGGCAAGGCGTACCGTGCCATCCCATGTTGCTGCCGTATTGCAGGATGCCTACAATATCGGCAGTGTGGAAAATGGGGGCTATGAAATCGAGTTGGGCTGGAGTGATAAAATCGGTAAATCCAATTATTGGGTGAGGGGTAATTACTCGTTTGCCCGCAATAAAATACTGTTCATGGATGAGGCCTATAACAGCCAATATCCGTTGCTCAACCAAACCGGACAGCGCGTAGGTGAAGTGTTCGGCTATACCTTCATGGGATTCTTTAATAGCCAGGATGATATCAACAAATGGCCCAGGCAGTTCAATATGAACCAGCGCCCTGGAGATGTCAAATATGCAGATATTACTGGTGATGGCATTGTGGATGTGAATGATAGGAGTCCGATCATGAACCCAGCTTTTCCTGAAATCAATTATGGTTTCTCCGGCGGATTTTCCATCAAGAAATTTGATTTCAGTTTCCTCTTCCAGGGTGCTGCCAATACCAGTATGAGCTTTGGTTTCAATGCTTTGTTGCCTTTCAGTGCATTCGGTTCTGCCATGGGCTTCATCAAAGACCGCTGGTATGCGGCAAGTCCAGACAACAATGCCAATGCCAAAATACCACGGTTGACATTAAACTACGCCGATCTCACCAACTACTACAATTCATCACTGTGGATCAGGGATGCTTCCTACCTCCGTTTGCGCAATGTGCAGGTTTCCTATCATTTGGATGCGGCATTTTTGAAAAAGATCGGTGCCAATTCTATGAACATCTTTGCAAGCGGACAGAATCTATTCACTTGGGATTCCTTGAAATTTATCGATCCTGAGAATGTCGCTTCCGGTTCCATGTCTTACCCCCAATTGAAGGTGTTCAACTTTGGGATTAACCTCCAATTTTAAATTCAGTCATTATGAAGATTAATATATTTTCCTCACTTGCTATACTATCAGTGGCTTTCCTGTTGGGATCGACCTCTTGCCGGAAGTATCTGGAAATGCCGGCACAGACATCCTTCAATGCAGATTCTGTTTTTGCCCGCTACCAGAATGCAGAACGCCTGTTATTTGACTTATATCAATTTCAGGGTAGGGCATTGGCCACTGCATTGAATTCCAAGATGGGCTTGTCTTCCGTTTCAACCATTACCGATGAAGCCATTTGCTTCACTGCACAAAACGGATATACGTCCAACAACGTTTATGCTGGTAGTGTCAACTCAACCTGGTTTACTGTCAATGGCACCAATGGTGAAGATGTGTACGACAACCATTGGAAGACCATCAGGAAGGCATTGATTTTGAAAGACAATATTGATCGTGTGCCGGATGCACCTGCAGATGTGAAAGGCCGCATCAAAGGTGAGTGTGCTGCCGTGCTTGCCCTTGAATATTTTGAAATGTTCAAAAGATATGGTGGCGTTCCCATTGTCAAAAAGGCACTGAATGATGCCGAGGATTTCATCATCCCCAGGGCGCCTTTGGATTCGGTTTACCGGCATATCATCAGTTTGTGTGACGAGGCAATAGCCAACCCGAATTTCCCCGCAAAAGTGCCAGATGAAAAGGAGTTTGGCCGCTTGACCAAAGCGTTTGCATACGGATTGAAAGCCCGTACCATGTTGTATGCGGCAAGTCCGTTGTTCAATACCGACAAGCCCTATCAGGATTTCGGAGCCAACAACAAGTTGATCTGCTTCATGAAATACGATCGTAATTTATGGGCTGATGCCGCCAAGGCAGCCCGCGAAGCCATTACCTATTGTGAACAAAACGGTTACGGCATTGTGAAAAGTTTTGGTCCCACAAAAAATTACAAGGTTGCCTGCGAAGACATGCCCAAGGCCGGAAATACCGAAGTGTTATATGGAACCTTTCAAGGGATAAACCAATCCAGAAATTATTGGACAGGCAGGGGTACCAATATGGGGGGGTTTGCTGCAACTGAACCTACCCAAAATCATGTGGAGAAATACCAGAATACTGATGGTACAACAGTGAATTGGAATACAACCATCACTACGCCTGCCAATGATCCGACATTTCCTTACAAAAAACTTGATCCCCGTTTTCACCTTTCTGTTGCATACAACGGTTGCCTTTGGGTAACCACAAACCCTACATACAGTTTGGAAATTTATGACGGTGTGGATGCCAGTGTAGCCAACGGAAGAAATGGCCCCATATCCGCGCGTACACAGTTTGCATACTTTGCACGCAAATGGTTGAATGGTTTCGAGTCAACCGGGGTTTGGACGCCAATGAGTCCGTATATGAGACTCGCCGAAATGTATCTCATTCTTGCTGAAGCTTCCAATGAAACCAATGGCCCCCGGGAAGAGGCATTTGCAGCATTGGATGTTATCCGCTCACGTTCCGGAATGCCTACAGTATCGCGTTCCCTTGATCAGGTCGGATTGCGGAAGTTCATTGAAAACGAGCGCAGCATCGAGCTTTACCTGGAGAATCACCGGTATTTTGATGTAAAGCGATTGCTGATTGGTGATGTTTTCAAAGGCCCGATTTATGATGTGAAAGTTGTCAAGCAAAAGAACGCAACCTTTACCTATACCAAGTACAAGTATCACGACAGGGCTTGGTTTGTTCATTGGTATCTGCATCCATTCCCTTACAATGAAGTCAACAAAGGATATGGTCTGATTCAAAATCCAGGATGGTAAGGTATTCACCGCAAATCAAAAATGAAATCAACATGAAGATTTTTAAAAAATATTTGAGTTTTCCTTTTGCTGCTGTGGTGCTGCTCTTGCAAACGCATGCCCAGGCACAACAAACAGGACTGTCAAGGGATTCTGCAGTTCAGGCCTCTGATGAACTGCAAGTGATTGCCTATGGCGAGTTGCCCAAAAGGAGTGTAACAGGATCCGTATCGTCCATCAGCGGAAAAGATCTGGAGAAAAATACGGTATTCTCTTTGGGTAATGCATTGTATGGCAAGATTGCCGGATTGGTTGTAACAGCCAACAGTGGTGAACCAGGTAATGACCTACCCTCGTTTGCGTTGAGGGGCGTGACGACATTTGGTTTTGCCCGGGCACCATTGGTGCTGGTGGATGGATTCATCAGGGATTTGAATGCCGTTTCAGTTTTTGATGTGGACAGGATTTCAGTATTGAAAGATGCAGCCTCCACAGCATTATATGGCATTCAGGGAGCCAATGGCGTTATCCTGGTTACCACGAAATCAGGCAAAGCGGGCAAGTCTTCATTGGATGTTGACGTATCAACAGGTTTCCAATCCCCAACAAGGTTGCCACAGTTTTATGGTTCTGCAGACTATGCCAAGATGTATAATCAGGCATTGGCCAACGACGGGCTGCCGACTTTGTTTTCAGCAGCAGATCTTGCCGGATATGCTGAAGGCGACAGGCGTTTGTATCCCAATGTGGATTGGATGAATGAAAACATCAGGCAAGATGCACCCATCACCTCAATCAATTTGAGTTCATCGGGAGGCAACAAAGTGGCACACTACTATGTGTCTCTGGGCTATTTGAAGAATACAGGGATATATAAAAATACAGACCTCAATGATGGGTACAGCACCAATTCATCACTGGATAGGTTGAATTTCAGATCGAATATTGATGTGAATATCCTCAATGATATTACTCTGAAACTCAATTTGGGCGGACAGCTGAATGACATCAATGCCCCACGGATGGCTACAGCAGACATATGGAATCGATTATATGATTATCCCACACATCTTTTTCCGGTATATGTACAACCCGGACTTTTGGGAGGTACTGCCGCATTCCCTGATAATCCGGCTGGCTATATCAACAACCGGGGATATAAGGAAACACATAACAGGTTTTTTCAATCGGATTTGGATTTGAAATATGATGCGAGCAAATTGCTAAAGGGACTTGCGATTGGCGCCCGTGTTGGGTTCGATAACTATTATACGGTTACCGATGGTTGGTCTAAGACCTTTGCTGTTTATCAAACTGTCAAAGATTCCTTAACGGGTAAACCTATAATTGGTGCACCTATAGGCAACAATACCAACCTCGCCTACAATTCGCCATTCAGTGATGCCCAGAACAGAAGAGGCACTGCAGAGATTTATCTCCATTACAGAAAAAGTTTTGGTGCTGACCATTTGATTGATTGGCTGGCACTCTACAACCAAACCCGTCAAATACTCGGAAGGGAAAATCCATACAATATGCAATCCCTCAATACGAGGGTACATTATGCGTACAAAAACAGGCTTTTTGCCGACATCTCCGTATCTTATGGCGGAACGGAAGCTTTTGCCAAGGACCAAAGATTCGGTTTGTTTCCAGCCCTTGCCGTGGGCTATGTGTTGATAGATACAAAAGACAAAAATTCTGCACAAGCCATCAATTATTTGAAGTTGCGTTCCTCTGCAGGTATGGTGGGCAGTAGCAATGTGGGTTCACGGTTCGCCTTCAGGCAATTGTATGTAGGTGGTCCATCATATTTTTTTGGCAATACAAATGCAGCAGCCTCAACCATTACAGAAGGATTGGTTGCCAATCCCGCTATGACATTCGAACAATCGTACCAGTATGATTTGGGAATGGATCTACGGTTGTTCAACAACTTGGATCTTTCATTGGCTCTTTTTCAGCAAGACCGCAAGAATATACTTACTTCCCAATCTACCACTGTACCTGCATTGTTTGGTGCCAGTTTGCCCAATGTCAATATGGGGGAGGTTAGGAACAGAGGCATTGAAATGTCTTTGCTATGGAACAAACAATTCAAACATGCCGGTTTTTTTGCCAGATTCAATATGAGTCTGATCAAAGACAAAGTGATGTACATGGCGGAAGAGGTTGCGCCTGAAGGCAGTGAATATTTTTATCGTACGGGCAGTCCGGTCTTTTACACCTATGGACTCCAAGCCATCGGATTTTTTGAATCTGCCACTGATATCGCACAAAGTCCACTTCAAATTTTCGGACCCGTTCAGCCTGGTGATATCAAGTACCAGGATAGGAATAAGGATGGCATCGTAAACAATTATGATGTTGGACCGATTGGTAATGGCAGTATTCCCACCAAAGAATTTGGTCTTGATCTCGGATTCAATGTTGAAGGATTTGATTTTCAGGTGATGATTCAGGCCCAGGTGGACAGGAATATCAACCTGGCCAATTATGGTAACATCTTCTTTCCGTTGCGATCCAATCAAAAGATTTCAACGTTTGTACAAAATCCATGGACGCCAGCCAACAAGGATATTGCAGCCTATCCCCGACTTTCTACCTTAGAGAATGCCAACAATTACAGGACCTCCAGCTTCTGGTTGCGTAATGGCGATTTCATCAAGCTGCGTTCGCTCGAGATGGGATATAATTTTCCCAGTGCATTGTTGGAGAAAACAGGGTTAAGTGCTGCCCGTTTTTATGTGAGGGCTATGAACATGTTTACCTTGGATAAATTCAAGTATGCAGATCCCGAAAATATCTCCGGTTATCCAACCATGCGATCAGTAAACATGGGCTTCAAGATTCAACTCTAAAATTCATTGAAATGAAAAAAATATTCAAACTGATTGCCGGTTTTGTCATCGTCTTCCAGGTGGGTTGTTCCTATCTAGAGCCTGAAGCACTTTCTCTGACCACCCGGTTGGATGTAGTCAATAATTTCAGCAACCTGACCAGGCTCCGGAACAATATGTTTACATCCCTGCCGGAAGGGTACAATTCCATTGGCAATGCGTGGAGGGCCTCTGCGGTTGACGAAGCAGAAGATGTGAATGAAACCGAAGCGGTACAGGATTTCAATACCGGCAATTGGAATATCTATTCGAATCCCGATGACAGCTGGGCAAGAAACTATCAGGGTATCAGGAAAACATTTGATTTTTCGGAAGCTACAGATACCATCACTTTCGAGGCCTATAGGATTCCTGATCCGGTAACCTTTACGGCACGCGTAAGCAATTTGAAAATGTGGCGGGCTGAAGCCCAATTCCTGCGTGCTTTCTATTATTTTGAACTCTTGAAAAGGTATGGGGGTGTTCCCATCGTTGATCATAAAATCAGTATTTTCAATGAAACTGCTTATCTCAGTACCATCAAAAGAAACAGTTTCGATGAATGTGTGAAGTACATCAATAGCCTGTGTGATTCTGCTGCTAAAAATCTTCCATTGAAGTTGGCTGACATCGCCAATGCTGATTGGGGTAGGCCAACCGTTGGTGCAGCACTGGCGTTGAAGGCAAGGACACTGACTTATGCCGCGAGCGACCTCTTCAACAGACCATCCAACACCAACCCCTTGGTTGGTTACACCGATAATAACCGAACTGCAAGATGGCGGGCTTCTGCTTTGGCGAACAAGGCGGTATTGGATTTGATGCCCCTGGCTCCATACTCATTTCAATCCACTTATTCCGCCTTGTTTCAGCTCAAAGCGGTTCGGAGCAATGAGGTGATTTTCGAAAAAAGATATCCTGCCAGCAATACCTGGGAGGCCCTCAATTATCCTATTGGCTACCAAACCGGCAGGTCAGGCACTGGCCCTTCACAAAATCTTGTGGATGCCTATGAAATGAGGACAGGCATACCCTTTGATTGGAAAAATCCTGTGCATGCAGCAGATCCTT
>JBDLTO010000172.1:0-2646 GCA_039805815.1 Bacteroidota bacterium
TTATTGTTGGAAGAAATGAAGAAGAGGGAAACAAGCGTGCTGAAGCCATTAATGCTGCCGGGGGTAATGCTCTTTTTATAAAAGCCAATGTGCTGGACGAAAGGGATATTGAAAGAGTAAGGGATATTACCCTTGAAAAATTCGGCAGGATTGATGGACTCGTCAATGGTGCAGGGGGAAACATGCCACAGGGAGTGATCATGCCAGACAAAGATGTCTTTGACATGAACATAGAAGGTTTAAAAAATGTACTTGACCTAAACCTGTATGGTACTATTATTCCTACAAAGGTACTAGGTGCAGTCATGGCAAACCAGGAGTCTGGTGGCAGCATCATCAACATCTCATCAGTAAGTTCAAAACAGGTGATTACCAGGGTACTCGGTTACAGCATCGGTAAAGCTGGTGTGGATTGTTTCACCAAATGGATGGCAGTTGAGACTGCAAAAAGACACGGAGATAAAATACGTGTCAATTCTATTATGCCAGGATTCTTCCTTACTGAACAGAACAGGACATTGTTGACGAATCCTGACGGAAGCTATACCGAAAGAGGCAATCTGGTAGTGAAAAAAACACCTGTAAACAGGATGGGCAAACCTGATGAACTCATTGGAGCTTTGATATATCTCTTGAGCGATGCTTCCAAATTTGTCAACGGAACTGATATTCAGGTTGATGGAGGATTTGTGGCATTTGGAGGGGTGTAGATAAAAGGCACGAGCTTGCCAGCCGAAGGCTGGGCACGAGGGACAAGCTTGCCAGCCATAGGCTGGGCACGAGGGACAAGGGAGAAGGGACAAGGCACATGGCATGAGGGACAAGGGACAAGGGTCAAGGCACGAGGAACAAGGAAAAGGAAGTGTTTTTACTTTAACTATTCCCCTCCTGGACAGGAGGGGTGCCGAGACCGATGAACGAAGTGAATCGGACGAGGCGGGGTGGTTGATAATAAACCTGATCTAGTGGCGCTTAATAAATTTAGGCTAATTATAAAATGTCAACAATCAAACCATAGCATTATGAAATTATTCTTTTTAACATTGGGCATGTTTGCCATGGGAATTTCCTCAGCACAACAAAAAACTGGTGAATGGACTTCCTTGTTCAATGGTAAAGATCTCAAAGGGTTCAAGCAGTTAAACGGTAAAGCAAAGTATGAAGTCCGCAATGGAGAAATTGTAGGTATAACCAAGTTTGGGGAGCCCAATTCCTTCCTTGCAACTGAAAAAAACTATGGCGACTTTATCCTGGAATTAGACCTGAAAATGTATGCCGACATGAACTCTGGTGTGCAGTTCAGAAGTCAGTCTGCCATACCCGGCGGTGAACAGAGCTCAGCAAAAATTCCAGACAGGGTCTATGGTTACCAGGCTGAAGTTGACCCCTCATCAAGAGCATGGAGCGGTGGCATCTATGATGAAGCAAGACGTGGATGGTTGTACTCACTCGAAAACAATCCTGCAGCTAAAAAAGCATTCAAACCAAACGACTGGAACCACTACAAAATTGAATGCATAGGCACATCAATCAGAACATGGATCAATGGTGTTCCCTGTGCACATATCATCGATGATGTGAATCCAACCGGCTTTATCGCATTGCAGGTTCATGCAATCAGTAACAAAGAGAACGAAGGAAAAGAAATCCATTGGAAAAATATCCGCATCAAAACAACCAATCTCAAGCCCGCCCCATCAGACAATATATTTGTAGTAAACCTGCTCAACAACAATATTTCAGCCGAAGAAAAAGCACAAGGGTATCAGCTCCTGTGGGATGGACAAACAGCCAACGGATGGAGAGGTGCCAATAAAACTACTTTCCCTTCAGAGGTTTGGACTGTAAATCAGGGTGAATTGACTGTTCACAATGATCCATCTTCTAAAGGTAAACAAGGCGGAGACATTGTAACTGAAAAGGAATATGGCGCTTTTGATCTGCAATTTGAATTTAAACTCACAGACACTGCAAACTCAGGAATTAAATATTATGTGGTTGAAAATACAGAGAAAAAATCAGCACTCGGAATTGAATACCAGATTCTTGACGATGCAAAACATCCGGACGCAAAAGCTGGTGTGGTTGGAAACCGAACAATGTCTTCTGTTTATGATCTCATACCTGCTGCAGTTAGTCTTGATCCCAAAGCAGCCAGAAGAGACCGGATAGCTATCGGTCAGTGGAACAGGGGAAGAATCATCGCCTACCCTGATGGCAGAATTGAACACTGGCTTAATGGATGGAAAATGGTGGAATACAACAGAAACAGTTCAACCTTTTTAGCTTTGGTTGCAAGAAGCAAATATGCAACAACCAAAGATTTCGGACTCGCAGCAAAAGGTAGAATATTACTGCAGGATCATGGAGATAAAGTTAGCTTCAGAAGCATCAAAATTAAAGAACTTTAATGCACTGTAATTTGATGATCAAAGAGAATTTGCATAAATTCACTTATACATCAAAGCCTAACAAAATTAATTACCCAAAAAACAGGTCATGACACCCAGAAGAGATTTTCTCAAACAAACTGCACAGGCCGCCGGAGCCACTGCACTGGCATCTATGGGATTTACTGCCAAATCTTACGGCAACATCTTAGGCGCAAACGAGCGCGTGAGGGTTGGTGTAGTTGGATTTTCTGAC
>JBDLTO010000173.1:0-3526 GCA_039805815.1 Bacteroidota bacterium
ACTCAATGGTACAACTGCAAATGACATCAATACTTTTGAAACTGCATTGCAAACTGATTTAATCATTGATAAGATTAAGAGATTTAATAATTAATTATGGAACGTATTTTATTCGGAGATAATCAATTTTTCGGGATTAACCATATATCTGATCACAAATCGAGAGAACAATCAATTTTGTTTCGCAAGGATACCTCCATACTTAACATCTTAAATATTGCAAAAAATGCAGGAGTGAATACTTTCATGTGTACGACACATGATCGAATGAAAGGGATTAATAATTTAATACGTAACTCTGGAAAGCTTTATGCTGATTACACAATTTATCCTTGTTTGCCTTATGCGCATAAGTACGCAAATGCTGTAACTGAATTGGGTTTTTCTGGTGCTCTGAAAGAATTTATGCCAGATGACTTGCTCGGATCACTTTTTAAGGGTAGTAGAGCCGTGATTACCAGAAACTACATTTCATTAATGGAATTATTTGTTGATGCAGAATTGAAGAACTTCAAGGGACTTAACACCCCTGTAATTTTTCTTCAGAATGTAATAGCAGATCTATTGCTTGGTTTGGGAATGGGGGATGTAATCAAGGCTTTTGACAGCCATATTCGCAAGAAGTATAAAGCAGAGCCTGGGTACATAACGATGAATTTACCTGCTATGCTTGATTTTCTTAATAAACAAGGCATTTACAATCCAATTATATGTACATCAATCAATGTTGACGGTTTCAGAATGTCTGGAGGCAAGTCTGCCTATGAAAGGATTTTGTCATCCGGTAAATGTAGAGTTATTGCGATGCAAATTTTTTCAGGTGGAGCAGCTAATACATCTGCCGCCATCAAATATGTATGTTCCTTACCTGGTATTGAATCCATTTTATTTGGAGCATCAAGAGCATATCATTTGCATGAAACTGTTGATTTAATTAGAAAACAGGATATGCTTCAAGTTCTTAACATATCTTCCAATCACCTAGAATCTGTCTTATGAAATTAACACTTGTTGCAGGTGCCAGACCCAATTTTATGAAAATTGCACCTATTATCAATGCAATCAACATTAAACGTGCTAGTGGTATCCCTATTGAATTCAGACTTGTTCATACTGGCCAGCATTTTGATTCTTCCATGAGTGGTACATTTTTCAAACAATTGGGTATTCCAACTCCAAATGTAAACCTCGAATCGGGGGGTGGTTCCCAAGCTCAACAGACTGCTACAATCTTAATAGGGTTTGAAAAAGAATTGCTTTCACATCCGCCAGATATGGTTATTGTTGTTGGCGATGTTACATCAACAATGGCGGCCACAATTACAGCAAAGAAATTGAATATTCCTGTTGCACATGTTGAGGCAGGGATTCGTTCCGGTGATTTGTCCATGCCTGAAGAGATAAATAGGTTGATAACTGACTCAATTTGTGATGAGTATTTTACTACTACACAAATGGCCTCTGAAAACTTATTAATTTGTCAAACTGCTAAAGATAAAATTCATTTGGTTGGGAATACAATGATAGACACATTATACAAGCATTTGTGTGATTCAAGACCTCCCGATTTTTGGAATGAGTTGAAACTTACAAAACATAATTATTTGCTTTTAACATTACACCGACCTTCAAATGTTGATGACGTTTTAAAGTTACAGTCTATATTAACAGTGCTGGAGCAAAATTCATTTGATTTGCCTATTATTTTTCCTGTACATCCACGTACAAAACAACATATTTCATCTTTTTCATCTTTTTATCCGGGTTTAAAATCTACTGATCCCCTGGGTTATTTTGAATTTATTTATCTTTTAAGGTACGCAAGAGGTATTGTAACAGACTCCGGTGGTGTTACAGAAGAAGCCACGGTATTGAATATTCCTTGTATAACTTTAAGGGATTCTACTGAAAGGCCTGAGACAGTTTTATTAGGAACTAATGTTCTTGTTGGGGATGATTTATCCCTTTTACAGGAAAATATAGATTTGATGGTAAATGGTAAATGGAAACAAAGTTCAATACCTGATTTTTGGGATGGACATGCAGCAGAAAGAATAATAGATATTATTCTGGAAAAACATATGGTACATGAATTAGTTTGAGAGATTTAAAATAACCTGATATGAACCGTGAATATTTCAAGTCGCTTCAGGCTTTTCTGATTTTGGTAGATTTGCTTTTGATTAATGTAGCTCTGGCAACTGCATTCACCTTGAATGGTTCTGTTCTTGCGGGTAAAAACACCTTATTGTTGGTAGCAGTAATGTTTATTCATACCGCTTGGTTTATCTTTTATTTTATTTCTGGTACATACAGCAGAAATTCAATAAACAAGTTTAATGTTTTCATTAAACAAACCCTGAAATCTTCCTTATATCTCTGCTTGTTTTTATTTTTCACCCTTTTCGTTTCTCCATATACGCAATTGCTTATCTTTCCTCTTCTTCATTTTATTTTGTTGTTTGTTCCATTTTTATTTTTATCGAGAATTTTATTTTATTATGGTAGAAAATATTTTTCCCAAAATAATGACTTAATCACTAACGTAGCCATTTTGGGATATAATGACACCGCTAGAAAGTTGGCTGATTATCTGGAAGATGATCTGATTAATACAAGATTAGTAGGTTATTTCGCAAACAATCATTGCGTTACTGAATTGACAAATTATCCTATTCTATCTGATTTGTCAGCTGCCATTCAAACTGCCTCTACACATCAAGTGCAGGAAATTTATTCCACCATTTCACCAGAAGAAGACAAAGAGATTTATAATCTTATGTTGGAATCTGAAAAATTTTGTATTCGGTTTAAATTTGTACCGAGTTTGAATACTTTTTACAAAAAACCCTTTCACACTCAATTTTATAATGACCTCCCAATTCTTTCTCCTTTTCCTGATCCACTTGATGATCCAGGGAACAGGTTTAAGAAAAGAGTGTTTGACATAACCATAGCTTTTTTTGTAGTTATTTTTATTTTATCATGGCTTTTGCCTTTATTGTCGTTAGTGATTTATTTGGAATCTGGAGCTCCAATTTTTTTTCTTCAGAAACGCACTGGGAAAAGTGATAAGCCATTCAATTGTTTTAAATTCCGAACAATGCATTTAACTCCAGATAAGGAACATGTACAGGCTAAAAAGCATGATGTTCGTGTAACTAGAGTAGGATCCCTATTGCGGAAAACCAGTTTGGATGAATTTCCACAGTTTATCAATGTTTTACTCGGACAAATGAGTGTTGTTGGTCCACGTCCGCATATGATTAGTCATACTAAAGAGTTTTCGCAACTTGTTGACCACTACATGGTTAGACAACTACTAAAGCCTGGCATAACCGGATGGGCCCAGGTAAATGGTTACCGTGGAGAGATTACCCATCCGGACCAGTTGAAGATGCGTGTATCAAATGATCTCTGGTACCTAGAAAACTGGAGTGTGTGGCTTGATTTCCGCATCATTTTTCTTACAGCTACAGGTATATTTAGAGGAGATAAACACGCTTATTAGTATTTTTTAAATTTT
>JBDLTO010000174.1:0-6304 GCA_039805815.1 Bacteroidota bacterium
CCGTTACTTCCGAAAAGAATACAGTGCCTCCAGCCCGCACAATCAGATCAGCTGCAAAGCCGGCAACCGGATTACCGGTTAGTCCGGAAAAAGCATCACTACCGCCGCACTGCATACCCACCACGAGGTCTGCAACCGGACAGTTTTCGCGCCTGCGGGTATTGAGCTTTGCCAAGTGCCTGTTGGCGGTTTCCATTGCTGCATCAACCATTTCGTGGAAGCCTGTAAAAGCCTCGTCTTGCAGGTAAAGGATGTTGCCTGCATCCTGACCGGTAATGGTTTCCGGTCGCAATTTTTCACATCCCAACCCAATCACCATGATCTCACCCCCGAGGTTAGGGTTACGTGCCAGGTTGTATATGGTGCGGATGGGGATGATGGCTGCAGGTGCATTGATGGCCACACCACAGCCATAATGGTGGCTGAGGGCAATCACATCATCCACATGGGGATAAAGTGGCAGGAGTTCTTTTTTAATTCTACCAATCAGGTAATTAGCCATGCCCGCTACACATTGAACACTCATGCTGATACCCAGCACGTTTTTGGTGCCAACCGAACCATCCGCATTGCGGTAACCTTCAAAAGTATAACCCTCCAATTTCTCCCACGAAGGCTGGTAGATGGGTTGATAACGGAGCTCTTCCAAGGCAGGGGCCTCGGGAATATCTAAAAGCTCTTCCTTCACCCAGCTGCCTTTGGGTATCATCTTTTTAGCCAAGCCAATGGTATATCCATATCGGATGACGGGATGGCCTTCTGCAATGTCTTGCAAGGCAATTTTATGCCCCATGGGTATCTGTTCCAGGGTGGTCAGATCTTCCCCAACGGTCATCCCCGCGGGGATGCCTTCTATGTTTACGGCAATGGCCACATTGTCTGCCGGACTTATTTTCAATATGCTTCTGGATTGCATCAGCGATTGGATGGGGTTAAGCCATGGGGTATATCCATGCCGCGAGCATGGTGATGGTCAATCCTGCGATGCCCATAATGCTTTGCATGGGGGCAATTGTTTTAAGTGCTTCAGTTTCGGTGAGGTTGCTGGTTTTGCACATGATCCAGAATCCAGCATCATTCATCCAGGGAATCAATTTTGCGCCACTGCCTATCGCGAGACAAAGGTATACGGGATGGAATTCCAGGTTGGCTTGTTGGGCCATGCCGGAAAGGATGCCAGATGCAGTAATGAGCGCCACAGTGGCTGATCCTTGTGCGGTGCGTACGATCATCGTAATCAGGAAGGCCAACGGTATCAGGGCGAGTTGGAAATTGCTGGACAGCTCTGCGATACGCTGACTGATGCCGGACTGTTGCAGCATGCCGCCGAAGGCTCCGCCTGAGGCGGTAATGAGGATGATGCCTCCGCCGCTCATCAATGCATTTTGAACAAATGCCGTGAGCTTGCTTTTTTCGTCTTTTTTCTGCCTAAGTAGTACAAAAAGGGCAATCAATGCCCCCGAAAGTAGGGCGATATTTTTGTCGCCAAAAAACAGGATAACATCCAATGCTCTTTGGAGAATTGGACTTCCAACAATCCCTCCATCCGTTTTGACAAAGGCTTCAAAAAGTGACCGGATGCAGATCATCACCATGGGGAACAAGGCCGGCATAACCGCCCATCCAAGGGGAGGCAATTCCTTATCATCTTTCTGGGCCAGCGCCGCTATATCCTCCAACCGGGCATCGGGTGCGTCGCGCAAGGGGATATCGTATTTTTTATTGAGGTATAGTGCCACAAAGTAGCCTACTGTAATGGTACACAATCCGAGTAGCAAACCGCAGACCATCATGAGTCCAATTGGCACATTCATTGCACCAATCAAAAAGAGTGGTCCAGGTGATGGTGGTACATAAGAGTTGGCCATCACTGCACCAGCAATGACAGATAAGGCGAGCAGGAGGTAGTTTCGGCCAAGTTTCATGCCCATGGCTTTGGCCAGTGGCATCATGAGGAAGATAACGGTATCCACAAATACAGGGATGGTCAGGAAAAAACTGCTCAGGGTAAAGCCTATGGGAGCCCTTTTGGAGCCGGTTACCTTGAGCATCGAGCGGACTATCTTTTCAGCCGATCCGCTGTCGAGCATGCTTTTGCCAATGATGGCCGCCATGGCAATCAAGATGCCTATTTTAGCGCAGGTATTACCGAACTCCGTGGCAATACGCTCTCCAATGCTTTTGTGGGCCATTTTAAGGGCTTCCCCTTCTGCCATCCCTTTGCCCAGGAAAAACTCATAGGTCAGGTTCTCTGGGGTCAAGAGGGCTACTGCCAGTGCAGCCAGCAACAGGGAAAGGAAGGGGTGAAGTTTGAAGACGATAATACCTCCCACCACCACAACAATTCCAGCTACCAAAATGATTAATGGATCCATGATTGAATATAGTTTAGAAAAGTTGAGTTTAGTGAATTACCTGATTAATTTGATGAGTTCAGAACCCGCTAGTAAGAAACAGCCCAACCCATAATCTTCAAAATCAGGCGTGGAATTAAAGCTTACGGGTTGTCCGTCTTTGGGTTCTTTGCCGGTTCCCTGCACAAATCCGAGCTTTCCATTTTCATGAACCGCTTCCTTCGCCATCGATTTCCAGGCCTTCACTACTGCCGGGAGGTATGTTTTTCTGTCGAGTAATCCCTTGCGGATACCCCACGCAAAGCCATAGGTAAATAACGCTGTGCCGCTGACTTCCTTGCCGCCATAATTTCCGGGGTCTTTGAGGCTTACATTCCAATAGCCATCGGTTCTTTGCAGGGGTAGCAAGGCTTTGCACATGTTGAGGTAATCTTGCAAATATTCCTGATAATGAGGGTCGCTTTCCGGTAGTTCATCAAGTGTGCGCACCAAAGCAGCAACAACCCAGCCATTTCCGCGGCTCCAATAACAGTTCTCCCCATTGGGCTCCTGATAGGGTGGATCAAAATCCTTGTCGCGCCACCACAGGTGTTCAGCCGCATTGTAAAGACCTTTTTCGCCATGGGTCCTTTTGGTGAAGTTATACATGGCATACATCCTGTTGAAATAGCTGGTGTCTTTGTGTATGTTGCCCAATTTGACGAATACTGGCATGGCCATTTGCAGGGCATCAATCCAATGCCAGTCGTCTATTTTGCTGGTGGCTTTCATGTTGTTGATGGCTGCTGTAATGGAACTGATCCGTTCAGGATTTTTTTGTCCATCCATCAGGTAAAGATCCAGGTAGGTCTGCGCGCAGCATTGGTTATCTGCATTGCGTACGGTATTGCCTCCCCACAATCCCCAGCGGTGTTTCTCCCCCCATTGCATCATATAGTCTTTATATCGCTGTTGAGGGTCCACTTGGTACAAGCCTACCAACCCTTCGTAATAGACGGCCCTGGTCCAGAGGTTACTCGGTCTTACCTTGTTGGTAACGGTTTCCTTACCCGCATCCGGCCATTTGTCCATGAAGTATTGATTGGCTAGCTGAAGCGTTTTCAGCACATTTTTCACCTTGGGTGGTTTCTGTGCGTGGGTGGACTTGGGCATCAAAGAAGCGATTAGCAGCAGGGCGAATAAAATCTTTTGCATCCCTAAATATAAAAATGATGTAGGCTTAACCATCCTGCGCCATACTGACTTTAATTTAAAATATTTTTCTATTAAGTTTGCGTTACAATTATTTTGTCCCATATGAACAACATTTTTACAATTGTCGTCTCAAATATTAAAAATTCAAGAAAAGACATTTTCAAAGCTTTATTGCTGATCATTTTTTTATTGGGTATGATCCAATTCATTCACTCATGGAGGGGAATCCCTTATGAAAATCTGGTCAGGGATCCGAATGCCATAGCTGGCATGCCCAAATACATCGGATTCATCTCACAATTTGGGGTATTTCTTTGGTTCGCGTCAGTTGGCATCTGTTTTATGGGTTATTTTTTGATCAGGGGAATTGAATCTGTCAACATAAAAAGCAAGTATTTACTCTATTTTGGTATATTTTCACTGATGCTTGGTCTCGATGATGCCTATATGCTGCATGAAGAATTGGCACATCGTGGACTGTATGAGGAGATGTTTTTTGGTGTTTATGCTGTAATGTTACTAGTATTCATTCTCAAGTTTTTAAAATTGTTTTTTCAAACTAATTTCATCTTGCTGATCTTGTCAGGCTTTTGCCTTGCAACCTCCATAGCAGTGGACAAATATGACCACACCCTATTCCTTTTGGATGATTCTTTCAAGGTTTCTGGGATTGTTTTTTGGTTTGTTTATTTTTTCCGGACTGTTTACACATTTTGCAGGGGAGTTATCAGAACTGATGTGTGATGAATACTTTTGGGTTGAGCGGATAATCCGTTAATTTGTGGTTTAAGGATATCATTTCAACCAGTATGTCATATAAAAAATTATTAACTCCGTTATTCATTTTTCTTTGCCTGCATGTTAACAGCCAATCCTGGCCGGCATCGGATTCAATTACCAAGCCCTGGACCCGCTGGTGGTGGCTGGGGAGTGCTGTCAATGAAAAAGGACTGGAGTACAACCTGGAAGCCCTGCGTGTGGCAGGAATTGGAGGTGTAGAGATTACGCCCATTTATGGCATCAAAGGGCAGGAGAAGGCATTCGTTCCATTCCTGACAGACCGCTGGCTTGATTTGCTGAGTCATACTTTGCTAGTGGCAGCACAAAAAAAGATGGGGGTTGATCTGGCCAATGCCACCGGATGGCCCTTTGGGGGACCCTGGGTTGGGTCAGGTGATGCCAGCAAAACCATCTTCAAGAAAAAGTTCAAAGTACAGGGTGGCAAGCAATTGGACAGCCTCCTGGTATATCATCACCCAGGTCTGGTCCGCACTGCCAATACCACCAAACGTCGTGCAGATGAAGTTCCACAAAATATCCTAGGATCTTCACTGTTACAGGAATATGCTTTAGACCAAATCCAGTTTCCTGGCAAACTGCCACTGGAAGCGGTTATGGCGTATGGTCCTGATAACCATACAATCGACCTCACCAAGCTGGTAAATCAGGAAGGTAGGCTACACTGGACAGCTCCAGCCGGAGATTGGGAGGTATGGGCACTGTTCCGTGGGTTGCATGGCAAAATGGTGGAAAGGGCTGCACCCGGAGGAGAAGGGTATGCCATAGATCATTTTTCTCAAGGTGCAACAGAGCGCTATCTCCAGCATTTTACAAAGGCTTTTAAAGGCCGTGATCTGAGCCGACTGAGGGGTTTCTTCAACGATAGTTATGAAGTGGACGATGCATCCGGACAGGCCAATTGGACTGCAGGCATGTTTGAACAGTTCCGTCAAATCAAAGGATATGACCTCCGCAATCATCTCCCAGCGCTTTTTGGCGAAGGCGATCCCCTGCAGCAAAGCCGGGTGTTGTTCGATTACCGTAGTGTAATCGACAGCATGATCCTGAGTCAATTTACCGAAACCTGGAAAAGATGGGGTGATGGTCAGGGTAAAATCCTGCGAAACCAATCACATGGGTCACCCGCCAATACCCTGGATTTGTATGGTGTTGTGGACATTCCAGAAACGGAAGGCACTGACTGGTTGCGCTTCAAGTTTGCCACCTCTGCTGCACATGTAGCAGGGAAAAAGTTGGTGTCTGCAGAAGCGGCCACCTGGCTGGATGAGCATTTTCTGTCGACCTGGGGGGTTGTAAAAAAAGCACTCGATCTCTATTTTCTTGCCGGCGTCAATCACATTGTTTACCATGGTACGCCCTATTCATCACCCGAAGCGGCATGGCCGGGCTGGAACTTTTATGCTGCAGTTCAATTTCAGCCAACCAATCCGCAGTGGTCTCATTTCCACCAGCTGAATACCTATGTGACCCGCATCCAGTCATTCTTACAACGTTCGAAACCTGCTCACCAAGTGTTATTATACTATCCGCTGCACGACAGGTATGCACAAACGGGCGGACCACTTTTGCAGCATTTTGACGGTATGGAGAGGAATTTCGAGCACTCCGATTTTGAACAACTTTCACATAACCTTCAAAAAAGCGGTATTGGCTTTGATTTCATTTCCGATAGGCAGTTGCTCCAAACCCATTCAGCTAGTGGTAAGTTGATCACCGGGGGTTTGTCTTATACAATGTTGGTAGTGCCACAAATCAAAATGATGGATTGGTCAACTTGGCAACGTTTAACTGATCTGGCTGCCGCTGGCTCCGAAATTGTTTTTCACCGACAATTGCCGACTGAATTGCCTGGTTTGGCGGGATTGGAAGAGCGGCAAAAAAAATGGAATAGCCTGATGGCTTCACTTTCTTGGACGCAGCAGCCTTGGGGAAAACAGGCAGCAGTGGGTAAGGGT
>JBDLTO010000175.1:0-7018 GCA_039805815.1 Bacteroidota bacterium
ATAATTTACGAATGTGTTTACTTATTGAGTTTGGTGTCAAGACCCTACTTCGTTATTCTGATTTGAGTAGGATTAGGTGGTCTGATATATTAGATAAGGAAACACTGTTACTAAATGAAAAGAAAACAAATAAGAGGAGAGAAATATCAATTGGTAAAACACTAAGGGAAAGTATAAAGACCACCTATAATCAACTTAAATCACCCTTTCCTGAGGAATTGGTATTCCAGTATACTTTACAACATACCAATTTGCTATTGAAGAATGGGGGTAGGTTTGAAAGGATTAAAAATAAGAATATATCAACCCACTCACTTCGCAAAAGTGGTAGTAGGTTCATTTGGCAAAATAATGGTCATTCTGATGAGTATCTTATCAAATTATCTTCTATATTAAACCATAGTTCAACTTCAATTACCCGAAGGTATCTGGGAATTAGTAGGGAGGAGATTAAAAATATATATCAAAGTTTTGATGAGTTGATGTAAATAAAAAAGGGGATGTAAAACAACCCCTTTAAAATTTGCATTAAAGCAATATCGTTTATATCCTTACTTTATCTCCATTCAAATCCAATAAATGAATTTCTCCAATAACAGTCTGAACTTTAAATACCTCCTTGTTTTTATCAAGTAGGATTTCTATTTTTTCGTAATTCGGAGGGATAATTGTTTTTCCATTCATATCAATAATGCCATACCACCCTTGAATTGATTTAACTTTAAAGTAATCTCCAGATTGATGGTTGATTTTTTCAATTTTTTCATAAATGGGAGAAACAATTACTTTATCATTTTTGTCTATAAATCCATACCACCCTTGGATAGTTTTAACCATTCTCCAATCTTTATGGTATTGACCGTCTTTATAAACCTTTTTATAAATTTTCTGTGAATACCCAACACTGGTTATAAGTGTCAAGAGTGTAATCAATACTTTTACTTTCATTAATGGTAATTTTAAGGATTATTAATACTAATAAAACGATGTTTAAATAAAAAAGTTACAAACAATATATTTTATTTTTGAATAATAAATTTATTTATCGGTTATGTTTCCATAACCATATAATCAATAAATACATAATTATATTGCGTAACTAATTGATTATCAAGCACATTCATATCCTGTCTTCCCGACAAATCAATTTAGCCTTGGCTTTAGCCAGGGCTTTTTTGTGCGCGAACGTTGGTAGCTCGCTTACAAAAGTGAGCGCATAAAAAAGCCCTGCAGGGCGAAGCCCTCAAGGCTAATTTTATTTGAGCTGCCCCCCGAAGGAGGGCCGAAGGCAATCCTGTCTTCCCGACAAAGAGCATCAAGCGATTGGTGCTCTTTTTTTATGTCTGAACTTTAAAGCATAGTTCGTTTTACAATTTATAACCTACTTTAGCTTCTATATGCCGAATCGCATTAAGTCCATATTGCTTGTTGTCTTACAGTTTGTATTTATTTTGCTGTTGATTTCGGGTTCTCCTTTAAAAAATATTCCAGCATTGGCTTACGCATTTATTATTTTGTCCATCCTATTAGTTTTTTGGGCTATAGCAACCATGAAAAAAAGCAAATTAAGAATCCTGCCCGAACCTTCACCTCATGCTACTTTAATTACCGATGGTCCTTATCGCTTTATCCGTCACCCAATGTATACAGCTATTTTAATGGGTAGTGTAGGGTTATTAATTCATCAGTTTACATGGTTGCGTTTATCAATTTTAATCGCTTTGGCTATTGTATTAGTCGGTAAACTGACTTGGGAAGAAAGGATGCTGCTGCAAAAATTTGAAGCCTACAGGGATTATATGCAACGGAGTAAAAGACTACTCCCTTTTATTTTTTGATCTTTCTATTCAGTAGTTAACACTTCAAAAGAATTGAATACTACCACATCTAAAGTTTATTTCAAACTGGCGAATAAAAACATTTTATAGTAAAAGATGTTAAAGGAACATATTTTACAGTATTGAATAACTAATTTACAGTCAAACGGGCTGTTATGGCAAATAAACCAGCTGGAAATGAATGGCTAAAAGAGCACTTTGGCCTCCATCATTATTCATTTACTCATAGTTCTTTTATAGGCAATAATCCGTCTGTTGAACTCAGCTCAAAGGGTAGTATCAATCAGGTATATGGTCCGAAGTATGGCGTATCGGAAGACAAACCTCTGCCACAGATTGAATTCGCACTTAAATATGATGACCTGAGCCTGGATTTTCTTAAGGCTGTGTTTGCGCTAATCGATTCTACGCAAGTAGAAGCATATATAGTTGCTACTCCTAACGGTCGTTATGCACGCAAAATTGGATTTCTATAAATGCAGGAAGTATATAAGAAAATCTATGAGGTCGGATAAAATAAAAAAGTAAGTTTGATACAACTTTTGTCGCCCAGTTCTAGGAGCGTCTCAATCCTGAATTGAGCGTAATTGGGTAAATTAGTATTCTTAACATTTAGGTCAGTTTGAGGTCAAGTCAATTTGCTTGTAAATCACTTTTTTTTCCGCAAAGCTAATTTTGTCGGTAGCATGTAGCTTTTTTTTTAAAACAAAAGACAACTGATAAAACCGCCAAAGCTGTTTTCATTGTGTCTCATTGGACCGTAATAGTCGATGTTGGTCCCTGCGCCAAAAGTGAAATCTTTGAAATTGAAACCGGCTCGTGCAACTGCAAAACTTCTGGAGTGGGTCCCTTTCACCGTGTTATGCGCATAGAGCCCCTGTAGTCGGGAATAAAACCGCCATTTTTCATTGATTTTGGGTTTGTATTCGATTAATAAAACACTTTCCACATTCCTGTCTTTCGATAGATCTACTCTTGCATTGGCCACAACCAACCAATTTTCACTGGCTTTGGAATAAATCAATGCTGCCGATGGTCTGATGCCAGTCACAGGTGTCAAATGGAAACCGCCACCGAGTTTAAATCCTTTTCCAATTGAATAGGTAACATGCGCTTGTGTCATATGATCCTCCACGCGATTGCTTTTCCATTCTCCAACCAAATTGGTAATACTGAAAAAGCCAAATTTGGGAACGCTCTGAATTTGCTTGTTCATGATCATTTGGAAACTCATACCCCGGTTGCTGAATAATGCTTCTGTATTGAGCGGTGGGTTCTTGAATTGGATTTCCTTTTGTTGGGCGAAACTGTTTGAATAAAAAGCTGAAATCCAAATGATAAGTGCAAGACGAACCACAACTGTCATTTTCATATACAAGAGTTTCCGATTAGTGATTTGGTACAAAAATAATGGGAAGTTGCATCACCCTCTTCAATTTTGGATAAAATGGATCAAATGCTTTTCACCCTTTGAAGGTATAGTGAAAAAAAAATGGGTATTTTCATATCCTTCAACATACCATCGATGATGAATCGTGTGTCTTTATTATTGCTGTTGTCTGGATTTTTTGTAACGACTGGTTGTAAGAAGTCAGAAGTGCATGGCACAGATCAGCCATCACCCCAGTCTCCGCCCGCTGTTACCTATAACTTCACCAGCGACCGGTCACAGAACCTGAACGTAGTCTATTTTATACCCAATGATGTTCCTGTTCCCGCCGATCACCATCGTAGGCTGAGTGAAATACTGCTGAATGCAAGGGAGTTTTTTGGAAAGGAAATGCAGCGGAATGGGTACGGAATAAAAACGTTCGGACTGCTTGCGAATGATGCAAAAAAGCGGATTAAACTGATTGAAATAAAAGGAAAAGAGGGCAAAGCAGCCTATCCTTATAATGGTGGTGCTGGCGCTGTACAGGCGGAAATCGCAGCCTATAAGTCGTCTCACCCCAATGATTTTACAAGCGACCATTATCTGGTAATTATCCCAGCCTATACCTATGATGCCAGTGGTGAGCCGGGCGGCCCGCCATTTTACGGTGTTGGTAAAACATGCTTTGCATTGGATTATGCTGATCAGGATGTCAAATACCTGGGTGCCGGCGGAACCCTCGGAAACAGGGCCACCAAATGGATTGGTGGGATGATTCATGAACTGGGGCATGGACTTAACCTGCCTCACAACCGACAAAAAGCAGTTTCAGAAAATAACCTTGGCATGTCGCTTATGTGGGCTGGGAACAGCACCTGGGGCGTATCGCCCACCTTCCTGACGGCTGCAGATTGTGCCGTACTGAATACCAACCAGGTATTCAATACCGAGAATAAAACCTATTACGCTCCGGTTTCATCTTCCATCCTGCGGATTGCTGCTGTTTATGATGCCGGGAAAAAAGCCATTATAGCCAAAGGGAAGTACAAAAGCAGTGGATTGGTAACCGACCTGATCTTTTTCAATGATCCCAATGTGAACAATGAAGGGGCAGGTGTCAACCGGGATTACAATGCCATTGCTTGGACGGCAAAGCCAATCGCTGCAGATAGTTTTTATGTTGAAATGCCTGTGGCGGATCTTATTGAAAAAACCGACAATATCCCGTATGAGTTCAAAGTAAAGTTGGTACACGACAATGGATCAGTGAACGAGAATTATTATGCCTACACTTTTCTGGGTGGGCTTCCTGTAATTGATTTCAGTACAAAGGATGAATTGAACAAACAGGGCTGGTCGGTAGCTGGTTTCAGCTCTGAAGAAACAACCGGAGAAGGTGCAAATAATGGTCGTGCCCTACAGGTGATTGATGGCAATGCAACCACTTACTGGCATTCGCGGTGGACCAGTAATGGAGCGGCCTATCCCCATGAACTAATTATTGACATCGGCGCAACTGCAACAGCTAAAGGCTTATCTGTCACCCAGCGCGGTGGCCTGAGCAGGGCTGTAAAAGACGCTGAATTGTTCACCAGCAAAGATGGAGTTGTGTTCACAACGGCAGGCAATTTCCAATTCAGCAATACCAATGGCGTTCAATATTTCAATTTCAGTACATCTCAGTCGTTTCGATACTTCAAACTGGTGGTTAAATCTGCGTGGGACGGATTACAATTTGCCTCCCTGGCGGAACTTGGATTGTTTTAAACGCGGTGTATTCCTTCCTATTTCCTTGCATGTCATTTTCCTGTTTTAAACGCACCTCAAGCGGTTCATTTTTTTACGGAATGGATATTATTTCAAGATTTACGCATCACAAATTGATGGACTTGTCATAATAAAGGATACTTTCACCAGATATAATACCCTGAATCATGAAGACAAGCAGGATTGAAGTGATGAAACATCTGGGACAGCATATTGATGGTGAAATTGCAGAATTTCTGAAAGACATCGATACCAACTGGCAGCCTGCTGATTTTCTTCCGGAAAGTAGTCATCCTGATTTTGCCCGTGAAATCAGTGATATTCAGGAGCAGTGCCGCGAACTGCCTTATGACTATATGGCTGTACTGGTGGGCGATATCATCACCGAAGAGGCCCTGCCTACCTATGAGAGCTGGCTGATCGATATAGAAGGAATCAGCAAGGCTGAGCCACAGGGTTGGAGCAAATGGATCAGAAAATGGACGGCCGAAGAAAACCGACATGGAGATTTGCTGAATAAATACATTTACCTGTCTGGCCGGGTAAACATGAAACAAATGGAGATCACCACCCAGCACCTGATTTCCGATGGCATGGAGATAGGCACAGCCAGGGATCCTTACCGCAATTTTGTGTATACATCCTTTCAGGAGTTGGCTACCAATATATCCCACAGGCGCACGGCCACCATTGCAAAGCAACATGATAACCTCCAGTTGTCGAAAATCTGCGGTGTGATAGCCGCTGACGAGATGCGCCATGCCCGGGCTTATAAAAGTTTTGTTACGAAAATCTTTGAACTCGATCCCAGTGAGATGATGCTCGCATTTGAAGACATGATGCGGAAGAAGATTGTTATGCCCGCACATTTCATGCGCCAGCAAGGAGAGAAAATCGGACAAACCTGGACCCATTTCAGTGATGCTGCCCAGCGATTAGGGGTTTATACCAGCATGGATTATACCCAGATTCTAGACTCACTCATCAAAGAGTGGAAAATCGGAAACATCTGTAACTTGACAACTGCGGCCGAGAAGGGCAGGGATTACCTGATGGCCTTGCCTGAACGATTTATAAAGGTTGCTGAACGGACCACCATCAAATCCCCGCTTGATTACAAGTTCAATTGGATTTATTAGGGTTTCACAAATCTATTTTTGTGCATGTTGTTGATTTCGGAAAAATTTGAATAGATTTTGCTGTCAATAAGGTTGGGTTATTGATAATCAATGTTTTGTAAAATCCATTTGGCTGAAATTCAAATTCAAATCCTATCATTTTGTTACAATAAGCCCAATTTTTCTGCGTTTTAACTGATAGCCGTCTTGGAACATACACCTGCATGTGACCGGGGCTATTTGTTCAAATGGAGAAAATGAAAAGCATGAAGAAGTTTTTTGCAGTCCTGTTAATAGGGCTTGCGAATCTGGCTATCCGTTCGGATATTCAAGCACAGTCGGGCAACGCCCTGCATTTTGATGGAACAGATGACTTCGTAAATATAACAAGAAGGATTTCTGGCGATTTTACAATAGAATTTTGGGTCAAAACGACACAGACAGCTTCTACAGGTCAATGGTACAATGGTAGAGGAATAGTTGATGGAGAAGTGGGAGGTGTTTCAACTGACTATGGTGTTGCTTTGGTGGGCACTAAACTAGCATTTGGCGTAGGACAACTGACAACAAATTCTGATATTACAATTACTTCAACTTCCAATATCAATACCGGCAGCTGGTTTCATGTTGCAGTTACCCGACAGGGATCAAATGGTGCCATGAAAATTTACATCAATGGGGTTCTTGAAACTTCAGGTACTGGGCCTACTGCAGCCCGAACAACAGGCATTAAAATTGGCGGTAATAATGCGCGCACAGACTTAAACTTCAACGGTACATTAGATGAGCTGCGTATTTGGAATGTTGTTCGAACTGCTGAAGAGATCAGTGCGAACAAAGATAGAGAGTTGACTTCCCTACCCAGTAGTTTGGTGAACTATTTCAAGTTCAACCAGGGGACAGCCAATGGAACAAACACCTCG
>JBDLTO010000176.1:0-3412 GCA_039805815.1 Bacteroidota bacterium
ATCATGAAACCGGTTGCATCAACGGGAAGTGGGGTAAGGTTGGCACTTATTTCATCCCACCGCTTAGCGTCCTGGTCGTTGAGCTGCAGTTTGGTATTGATTTTTTTCAGTGTCTGCAGTCGGCGTAAGAGGATTGATAGAAAGCCAGAATTTCAAATCAGGACTTTTAACAGCTGACATTGGAAAGACAACAGGTGTTGCATACATCAACAACTGGACGCCAAAAGTTATCAATACTGCAAAATCACGGTATTTGGTAGTTAAGGACGAAATAATTATGCCTAAACATAATCCCATACAAGCCATCATCAACAATACTACAGGAATAAAAAATAAGGAATTGCCCGGATGGATTTCAGTTCCATTGATTGCATACCAAATCATGGCTGATATCAATAGTAAGAATTGAATACCAAATTTTACCATGTTACTTAAAACTACAGAAAGGGGCATGACAAGCCTCGGGAAATAAACCTTCCCAAAAATATAAGCGTTTGCCACAAAAGTATTCGAAGTTGCAATTAAACAGGAGGAAAAATAATTCCAGATGGTAATGCCACTCAAATAAAAAATCAAAGGTGGTAATCCATCGGTTGAAATCTCTGCTATCCTGGAAAATACTACAACAAAAATAAGTGTAGTAAATAAAGGCTGAATGAAATGCCAGAGCGGACCAAGAACAGTTTGCTTATATTGAGCTGCGAAGTCACGCCTAATAAACATCCACATGAGATCTCTGTAACGCCATACCTCCCTGAGGTTGATTTCAAAAAAATCAGTCCTGGGCTTTATAATCAAATCCCATTCTGTCTCCTCCTTAGTTACTACTGGATTCTTAATATTCAGAAACTGATTTTTTACCCTAAAAATCTCTTAATTCGGTTGATTGCGCCAGGGCTATCTCTTTCAAAATAGTGATCAAGGTCATTCCTGTAGCCATAAGCATAATTCAGGTAACCCGCATAATTATTGTATCCCAAAGGCGCCCTAACGTCATTTATTACAAGTGATAAATGTGGAAGTTTTCGGTCTGAATAAATCGATTGCAAAAGCGTTAACTGCTTTTTGAATGTATAATTATGTCTTACAACAAATAATGTTGCATCCGCATAATTCCCCAATACGTATCCATCACTCACAAGGCCCACTGGAGGTGAGTCAATAATAACCATATCAAAATCCTGTTCTAGCTGCCCAAACAATTGTTTCAATCTTTCGCTCAGTATCAACTCAGCAGGATTAGGTGGGATCAGTCCGCAAGGAATAATGTACAGATTATCCATACCTTCCACCTTCTGAATAATCTCTTCTACATCAGCCTTGCCAATTAAAAAATGAGTTAACCCCTTTTTCTCTGTCTGAGACAAACCCAACCCCTTCATCAAACGCGGTTTTCGTATATCAAACTCAATCAAAACAGTCTTTTTCCCAGATACAGCCACTACGGCAGCCATATTTGTTGCAATAAAGGATTTTCCTTCACCACTCATCGAGGATGTAACCAAAATGACATTTGTTTTTTTCCCTTCACTAAGTATATATTGAAGACTTGTTCTCACTATTCTAAACTGCTCTGAAATAAATTTTCTATCACGAGAACTTATCACAAGTGTCTTATCACCGCTAACGTGTCCTATTTCTCCAAGCATAGGCACTGCAGTGACCGACTCAATATCCTGCTTTGTGCGCACTTTATCATTCAGGAATTCAATGAGGAATGCGAGTGCAATCGGGATTAAGATACCAATTAAAATTGCCGTCGTATAAAATGAACGGGGCTGAGGAGAAACGGGCATTCCTGAAGAGTATGCTGATTCAAGCAACTGTATATTCGATAATGTTGATGCTGTACTGATAGATGTCTGCAATTTTTTTTGCAATAAGGAGGCATACAACTCCTCCATTACTTTTTGCTGCCTGGTAATGTCTAATAACTGTCGTTCTTTTCGGGGCATATCCTTAAGCTCTGACCTTGACTGCAATTCATTAAGTTTGAGACTTTCCTGAACTGCAACATAATTATCCTTTAAATGATTTAGTGATAGAATTACTTCACTTTTTAATTTATCTATAGACAAATTATAATCTTTTATGATCGGACTCTCTCCAGGAATTGTTTGCAGTGAAATTTCTTTTTGCAAAATAAGCTTATTGTAATCGGCAATTAAATCTCCTGCATTACCTATTATAACTTCTGAAAACATTGGAATAACTTTCCCAGAATTTTTTATGTCAGTCACATAACCTATCATGTAATCTAACATTTTTATACTGATGGTCTGCTCCGCAATTTTCTCTCCAGAGGTCCGCAAACTTTCAAAATAGCCTGATGCCTGTTCAGAAAGCACAACGGCCTTGTTCGCTTCTCTGAACTCCTGCAACTTCATTTCCAAAATACCGAGGTCGGTTTTGGAATCATTTAACTGCGCTTCAATGAAATCAAGGGCACTCACTGCACTTTCGCGCTTATCTTTTAAGCTATACTCCTGATATGCATGCTGGAATCCATCTACAACATCCTCCGCAACTTTAGGATGCTCTGCATAATATACAAAGTTCAATACATTACCCCCCTTTGTAACTACCCCAACCTGAATACCTCCAGCCAATGCCCGTGCTAAATCCAATTCCGGTGTCCAGCTTACCAAAAAGTCGTTGTTATTACCAAAATCAGAGAACCGCTTCTCCAAACGGAATACTCCCAGCCTATGCCTGAAGTTCACCCCAAAAGCCATAGGGGTATTTAGACCTGCTATGTTAAAATGTTTCTCATCAACAATCTTTACATCCAAAGTAAATGCCGACGAAGAATCTTCGATTGCCAATATATGAAGCTTTATTGGACTCTGAGGATTATGGATGAGTCTGTTTCTAAGTTTACCTTTATAGTAATAAGTTTGCTGCAAATCTGCACTCCTTACTACAAGACGAGCCATTGCAGTAGACTTGATAAGTTCCACCTGGTCATCCATCAAACGGGTATTTACAGATGCTGTTACAACCTCCCCCAGCTTTTCTCCAAATACATTGCTTCCTGATTTATCTGTTTTAATCAATACCCTTCCAGAAGCTGAATAAACAGGATTGATATAACGCAAGCGCGTATAGGCTATACTGATTGTAATTCCAACACTTACCAATAACCAGGGAAGAAGATAAAAATACTTTGAAAGAAACTCACGTACTGAATAGTTGCTGCGCTGGTTTGCCAACCTGTCCGTTAACTGAGAATATGAATAGGGGGCATTATTGGACATCGTTACGAAATAAGATCATCGGAAAATATTGACCAGGAATGCAGTTGCAGTAATTAAACTAAGGATGAGACTTGCATTACGCAACCATACCTGATCACTACCGTTTACTTTACTCTTCCGCATGTCCACAAAAACCATATCATTTTGCTGAAGAT
>JBDLTO010000177.1:0-3499 GCA_039805815.1 Bacteroidota bacterium
CACGTTCTTTGACATCAATTTTTGTTGGACTTACCCTATTGAATTCTAAAAATCCTGTTGGTTTTCCCATATTCAATTTATTTAATGGTCATATTGGTAGCAGACTTTTGGTTCATCATCACTTTTTTATAGTCCCGTGGATATACTTTGATGAAATTGGCCCGCTGGTTTTCTAAATCGCCCAAGATAAATCTGGCTACGGTACTTCCGGTAGTCTCTTGATGCTCAGATAATAATTGCGATAGTGTTATTACATCCTCCTCATCCAAAGGATCGAGGTCTACCATTTCAGTATTGCAGTTTGACTCAAATGCTCCATGCAGGTCATAGACATAGGCAATTCCTCCACTCATACCCGCTGCAAAATTCCTACCAGTACTTCCCAGCACTACAACTGTACCTCCAGTCATGTATTCGCATCCATGGTCGCCAAGTCCCTCCACAACTGCAGTCGCCCCAGAGTTTCTTACAGCAAATCTTTCACCTGCTTTGCCTCTGATAAATGCTTTTCCTGAGGTGGCACCATAAAAAGCAACATTACCTATCAAGATGTTATGCTCCGGTACATAAGATGAATTTCTATCTGGATATACAATCATCTCCGCACCACTCAGGCCTTTACCAAAATAGTCATTGGCATCACCTTCTAATTCAAGCAAAACCCCTCGGGTGTTGAATGCTCCAAAACTTTGTCCGGCAGTGCCCCTGAATTTCAAGTGGATGGTTCCTTTGGGAAGACCTTTAGCACCATGTCGTTTTGTTATTTCATTGCTTAACATGGTACCGGTTGTACGGTCAGTATTTTTTATATTTCTTTCAATCACCACATTTCTCATCTCCTCCAGAGCGGATTTTGCATCTTCGATAATCTGCCAGTCCAATACGCCTGCAATGCCATGATCTTGTTCTTCTTGCTTGAATAAACCAGTAAATGCATCAGCTGGCTCTTTGTATAAAACAGGTGAAAGATCAAGTTTACCTGTTTTCCAGTGATTGACATTATCTCTGATGCGCAACGCATCAGCCTGACCTACCATTTCTTCAATGGTTCGATAGCCCATTGATGCCATAATTTCACGGAGCTCCATGGTCAGGAACTTGATAAAATTGACAACATATTCTGCTGCGCCATTGAATCTCTTCCTCAATTCAGGGTCTTGTGTTGCCACGCCAACAGGGCAGGTATTCAAATGACATTTGCGCATGAGAATACAACCTTCCACAACAAGTGCAGCAGTTGCTACTCCCCATTCCTCTGCTCCAAGCAGTGTGGCTATTGCAATATCTCTTCCAGTTTTTAATTGTCCATCTGTCTGCACAACAACCCTGCTTCTGAGTTTATTCTTTACCAGTGTCTGATGCGCTTCTGCGAGACCTAGTTCCCAAGGTAATCCAGCATGCCTGATAGAACTCATGGGGGATGCCCCTGTTCCGCCGTCATGACCTGAAATAAGCACAACATCAGCTTTTGCTTTTGCTACACCGGCAGCTATCGTACCAACTCCGGCCTTGGAAACCAGTTTGACACTGATTCTTGCTTTCCTGTTGGCATTCTTCAAATCAAAAATCAGCTGTGCAAGATCCTCGATTGAATAAATATCGTGATGTGGGGGAGGGGAAATCAAACCCACACCAGGTGTGGAATGTCTTACTTTACCAATCCAATCATCTACTTTATGTCCGGGTAATTGACCACCTTCACCAGGTTTTGCGCCTTGCGCCATTTTAATCTGTAATTCATCTGCTTCAGTGAGGTACTGACTGGTTACGCCAAACCGGGCTGATGCCACTTGTTTGATGGATGAACGCATGGAATCGCCGTTGGGTAAAGGCTCATACCTGATTTCATCTTCACCACCTTCACCCGTATTGCTTTTGGCACCTAACCTGTTCATGGCAATAGCCAATGTTGTGTGGGCTTCCCATGAGATGGATCCAAACGACATGGCACCGGTTGCAAACCGTTTATAAATTGATTCTTCAGATTCTACCTCATCAATGGAGATAGCTGACTTGAGTGGTTTGAAATCAAACATGCTTCTGAGTGTGCATGCCTTCTCACTCTGATCGTTTACAAGCTTGGAATATTTTTTGAAAACACCGTAATCCCCAGTTCGGGTAGAATGTTGCAGCAGGTGTATTGTTTGGGGATTGAATAAATGAAATTCACCTTTTCTTTTCCACTGGTAAACACCGCCAACAGGTAATCTGTCTACGGGAATACTTTTTCTGCTGAAACCAAGATTATGTTTGGCGAGGGCTTCCCTGGCTATTTCATCAAGCCCCATACCTTCAATTCTAGATACGGCCCCCGTAAAATATTTGTCAACAACTTCCTTGTTTAAGCCGATAATCTCGAATATTTGTGCACCTTGGTAAGATTGCAACGTTGAAATGCCCATTTTGGAAAAGACCTTAAGCAATCCCTCATTGACAGCCTTGATATAGTTCTTTTTGAGCTTTTCAGGATCAAGTTCAGTATCAATCTTACCGGTTAGGCGCATATCCCTGATAGATGACAATGCGAGGTAAGGATTGATAGCAGTGGCGCCAAAGCCAAGCAGACAGGCAAAATGATGGACTTCAAATACATCTCCTGCTTCAACAATAATGCCCACTTTTCCCCTGTATCCCTTTCTGATCAGGTGGTGGTGAATAGCTGCTGTTGAAAGAAGCGATGGGATAGGTGCGTGGTCAGAATCAATAGCCCTGTCTTGCAGAATGAGTACCTCAAAACCATCCTCCGCGGCGTCAACGGCATACCTGCATATCCTGTCCAGAGCCTTTTTTAATGAACCTGGCTGACCATCTGCCCTGAAGTAACATTGCAGTGTTTTTGCCTGAAAAATGCCCGTATCTATACTCCTGATTTTCTCAAGGTCTTTATTTGTTAAAACAGGATGTTTGAGGGCAACTGTGTGACAGCTCAGGGGATCTTCATTTAACATATTCCCGTTGTTCCCAACAAAAGTTGCTAAAGACATGACCAGCCTTTCTCGTATCGGGTCAATCGGTGGATTGGTTACCTGTGCAAAAAGTTGTTTAAAATAACTGCTCAGGTGCTGAGGCTGATCACTCAGAATGGCAAGAGGGATATCTGTTCCCATAGATCCTATGGGTTCCTTTCCATCAACTGCCATCGGAGCAATGATGGACTCCAGATCTTCAGAAGAGTAACCAAATGCTTTCTGGTATTTAAATACCTGATCATGTTCCAGATGTGTGAACATGACCCTGGGCTCAGGTAATTCATTGAGCCTTATTTTGTATTTATTCAGCCATTCACTATAAGGTTGCTGGCTGCAAATTTTACCTTTCAGTTCATCATCACTGATGATTCGCCCTTCTTCCATGTCAACAACAAACATCTTACCTGGCTGAAGCCTGCCTTTTTCAATGATTAGGGCAGGATCTACAGGCAGAGCACCGGTTTCTGATGCCATGATTACCCTGTCATCTGATGTTACACAATATCTTGATGGCCTGAGTCCGTTTCGGT
>JBDLTO010000178.1:0-3141 GCA_039805815.1 Bacteroidota bacterium
CAGCGTGGCCTGGACAGTCAACGTGCGCGTAGTGACGAGCATCAGTCTCGTACTCAACGTGTGCAGTGTTGATGGTGATACCCCTTTCTTTCTCTTCAGGAGCACCGTCAATCTCATCATACTTCTTGGCTTGAGCAAGACCCCTCTTGGAAAGGATGTCAGTGATTGCCGCAGTCAGTGTGGTTTTACCATGGTCAACGTGACCGATCGTACCAATGTTTACGTGGGGTTTGTCCCGCTTAAAAGTCTCTTTAGACATTGTTATCCGTTTTTGTTTGTTTTAACTTGGTTACCTATTGAAACGCCCGCAAAGTTATTCACTTTGGGACGATATTCAAAAGTTATTTTCCCAGTAAGGTGTGAGCCGTTGATGAGAATTGAACTCACGACCTCTTCCTTACCAAGGAAGTGCTCTACCACTGAGCTACAACGGCTTGATTGTCCGCACAGCCAGGCGGCATTTTGAGCGGGAGACGAGGCTCGAACCCGCGACCTATAGCTTGGAAGGCTATCGCTCTACCAACTGAGCTACTCCCGCATTTGCATAACGTTAGGATTTTTCCCTTACCGGCAGGATAAAGGCGAGTGGGCAGGAGTGGATTCGAACCACTGAAGTCGAAAGACAGCGGATTTACAGTCCGCCCCATTTGGCCGCTCTGGAACCTGCCCGCACATTCAGCTTTACTGAGCCAGAGAAGGGACTCGAACCCCCGACCAGCTGATTACAAATCAGCTGCTCTACCAACTGAGCTACTCTGGCAAATGAGAACATGGCATCTTGGCTTAAATACCTACCGTTATGCACAAAACTTTTAAGATCTGCCCCGTTTTGGGGAATGCAAAGGTAATGGAAAAATTTATATGCAAAAATTATGTTCTCATTTTTTTTTGAAAATTTCATTTAGGGCTATACCAGCTGCTTTTCTTTGACCTTCTTTATTTGAACCAAAATTGAATCAAGGGCAAGATCAAAAGACTCCTCAAAGGATTTGGTGCTTTGTTTAACAAACAATTCGTGACGGGGAATAGTCACTCTGATTTCGGCTATTTTGTCTTTGATCTGATGTACCACGTTATCAAGCTTTAGGAAAACATCTACCCGCATAATCCTGTCATGATGCTGACTTAATTTGGCCACCTTCTTTTCAACATGGTCCATCAATTTGGCATCCGCATCAAAATGCACAGTGTGTACGTTAACTGTCATGGTTTTCAACTTTTAGGTTATAGATAAAACATATCACCTTTAAGTTACGAAAAAAGGATGATTATCGCTATATGATTCTTAAAAGTTGACCAGTATCATCCCTTGGGATGGGACTTCCGATGGATATCCCGGAGTCTTTCAATGCTCTTGTGTGTATACACCTGCGTTGCAGCCAAGCTGGTATGCCCAAGCAGTTCTTTCACAGCATTGAGCTCAGCCCCATTGTTGGTAAGATGAGTTGCAAAACTATGTCTCAAGACATGTGGCCCTCTTTGATCTGATGTAGTAACCTGCAACAATGTCTTATTGACTATATCATACACCTGCCTTGCACTTGGTGGCTTTTGCTTCCCGGTTAACAAAATCTGATCATACAATGCATCTGGAAATAGCTTCATTTTTTCTGCCTGATAATTGGTCAGCAAAGCAATAAGGGAAGGTGAAATTGGAATTATCCGTTCTTTGTTCCCTTTTCCTAGTACCTTGATTTGCCCGCGGACCAAATCTAGCTGATCTGACTTCAGATTGACCAACTCACTCACACGGATACCGGTAAAATATAGGAGACTGATCACTAAATAACTGGTCCTGCCTTGAAAATCATTGGGAAACTGAATACTATTGAGCAAACGCTCCATTTTGTGCTTCTCAATGTATGCAGGAAGCCTTTTTTTAACTTTCAATACAGATATGGCGTTGGCAGGACTTCCATTCAGTACCCCTGCAATTTGTCCGTACCTGAAATATGCCTTAAGGCTTGACAACTTGCGGTTGATACTTTTTGCCTCTGTTTTCTTCAAAGACAAATCTGCCATCCATGACCGAATCATGGCAGGGGTTATCAAATCGGGCTCATCTACATCAAACATCTGCTTAGCAAAATTGAAAAACGAGTCTACATCGTCTGAATATGCCCTGATAGTATGTGCAGAAAGCCTCCTTTCGTATTTTATATGATCCAAAAAACGTTGTGCTAACGCCGAATGATTATGTGACATAAAAAAAAGGTAGTCATAAAGTTAGGAAACCTTATGACTACCAATCAATGTATTTAAAAGCTTTTAAGCTTCTATTGTACCGTTGAATATTTTTTGCTTGTAAATGGCTTTAAGCACTTCTCCCCTGCGCTTTATGGAAGGCTTTGTGAACGACTGACGTTCACGTAACTGCAAAAGAGTTTTGGCCTTCTCATACTTCTTTTTGTACTTCTTGAGCGCTTTGTCTATGTTTTCGCAATCTTTGGAATCGATAATCAGCATAGTATAATCCGTTTTTTCGGAGGGCAAAGATACATCTTTTAATGAAATCACCAAATTGAATACAAAAATCATTTTTTCATGCCGACATTTGCAGAAATAATTATTGATGTTTACCGGAATTATAGAAGCTACAGGAGTTATCCTTTCTTTGGAACATACTGAAAACAACCTGTCCGCCTGGATTGAAACGCCCTTCATACAGGAAATTAAGCTTGATCAAAGTATAGCTCATGATGGAGTTTGCTTGACGGTTGACGCAATCGATAATTTATTGTACCGAGTAACGGCAGTAAAAGAGACGCTGGACAAAACCAATCTTGGTAGCTGGGAACCAGGTAATTACATAAATCTTGAAAGAGCCATGAAATTGGGAGACCGGCTAGACGGACACCTTGTTCAAGGGCATGTAGACACAATAGGAACCTGTATTGAAATTACTGATAACGGAGGAAGCTGGCATTTCACCTTTGAATATCCGGAAAAATTCATGCCACTTATCATTGAAAAGGGGTCTATCTGCGTCAATGGTATCAGTCTAACGGCATTCGCATTAACTGCAAACAAATTTACTGTTACCATTATACCCTATACCTACAACTATACCAATATATCCCGCTTGAAGGAAGGAGATCGTGTAAACCTTGAGTTTGATTTAATAGGAAAATATATTCAGCG
>JBDLTO010000179.1:0-2855 GCA_039805815.1 Bacteroidota bacterium
GGTTATGATTGATAAAAAAAATCAAGAGCACAAAAAGGACAGGTTTTAACGCGTTGTGCTATTAAAATTTTAATAGCACCAACCATCTGTTTTACTGTTTCAATTCACAGCATCCTTTTCCATTAAGATTTCAGCAGTGCACCTGCCGCTGCATCCACCATCACGATCCCCTGTTCATGCAGTTGCATGACACTGGCAGGAAAAGCAGGTCCAACAGGGCCTTCCACAGCCTGTTGTACCACTTCCGCCTTGGCAGTGCCATTGGCCAGCAGCAGCACTTTCCCGGCTTGCAACAGATGCCCAAAACCCAGGGTAATGCCATACTTCAACTCCATGGGCTGATCAAAATATTTTTGTCCGACTGACGCCGTAATCTCATCCAATTCCCGCACATGGGCTTTGAGGTCAAAGGCGGAACCCGGTTCGTTGAAACCGATATGTCCATTCATACCAATCCCCACAATCATCAGGTCTATTCCTCTTTTGGCAGCGATGAGGGCATCCATCCGCTGGCATTCCTGCTGCAAATCCGCTGCCATAGCATCAAACAGGTGGTAGCGGGAGGCGTCAAGTCCAAGCGGACCAAAAATTCTTTCCTGAAAATCATAATGGCAACTGCCGCGCAGCCCGGCAGGTACGCCTACCCATTCATCCAATCCGATGAAGAAAAATGCGGATGCATCAACATCCTGTTCTATGGCCATCCTTGCAAACTGTTCGCAGGCCCCTTTGGGTGAATTGCCTGATGCCATGCAAATGACTGCATTGGGTTTTTCTTTCAGCAAATCAACCATTTCCTGTGCCGCTGCCTGATCTAATGCTGTTGCCGTATCAAATATCCTGACTTTCATGCTTTTCTTATTTGGCTTCAAGTTAGGTAAAAGACTGGTTTTTACTGTAACTTAACGGAACAAAGAATGCCATCATGAAAATCAACTTCACACCACTGAGGCTGTTTATCAGCTTATGTCTGCTGTGCAGCACAGCCATCCAAGCGCAAAATGACAATGGAAAAAGCAGAATCATCGTCATCGGTGCGCATCCGGATGATTGCGACAGCGATGCAGGCGGAACAGCTGCTTTATTGGCAGCCATGGGACATGCCGTTAAGTTTGTAGCGGTCACCAATGGCGATGCCGGCCATCACCTCATCCAAGGGAAACAATTGGCTGAACGCAGGTACAAGGAAACACAAGAAGTGGCCCGCCGGCTAGGCGTAACCTATGATGTGCTAGACAACCACGATGGCATGCTGATGCCCAATCTTGAAGTGAGGCTGCAGATCATCCGCAAAATCCGGGAGTGGAATGCTGATGTGGTGATTGCACCCAGGCCAAATGATTATCATCCTGACCATCGCTATACAGGCGTGCTGGTGCAGGATGCAGCCTATATGGTAGCCGTTCCCAACATCGCCTATGATGTTCCAGCCTTACGAAAAAATCCGGTTTTCCTATACACCGCCGATCATTTTCAGCGGCCCAACCCTTTCCGGCCAGATATTGCCATCGACATCAGCACTGTATTTGAAAAAAAAATATCAGCGCTGGATGCCCATGAATCCCAATTCTACGAGTGGATGCCCTGGATTGGACACTACGAGAAAGACGTCCCTGCCGGAAAGGAAGCACGATTCAAATGGCTCATAAGCCGCTATTCCTCCCCAATGAAAACAGATGTTCGTGCGGCATTGGAAAAATGGTACGGCAAAGAAAGAGCTGCCAAGGCGCAATTCGCAGAAGCATTTGAAATCTGTGAATACGGCACACAGCCCTCCGAAAACCAGATCAGGCAACTGTTTCCCATGCTTCAAAAAAATTGATCATGCATAAAAAAATCCTAGGTGTTTTGTTGACGCTGATTTGCAGTGTCACCATTAAAATTACCTGCGCAGAAGACAGCACCGCACTGCATATCCGCAAGACCAACGACTTTGAAGTGAACGGAAAGGGAACTGCACCGGAATGGAATAATACAGCTTGGTTTTCGCTCACCAAAAGGAAGGGGACTGTATCCTATCAGACAAAATGCAAAATCCTGTATTCCGACAAAGGGATTTATTGTCTTTTTGAGAATGAAGACAACAAGATATCTGCCACCATGACAAATGATTTCGATGACATTTACAATGAAGATGTAGTGGAGGTTTTTTTCTGGCCGGAAGAAAGTTCGCCCATCTATTTTGAATATGAACTCTCTCCCAACAATGTGGAACTGCCGATTCTAGTTCCCAACTATGACGGCAAATTCTTTGGATGGAGGCCTTGGCATTATGAAGGCGACAAAAAAACAAGAAGGGGTGCCACGATCCGTAAAAATGGTGAACAGGTTTTGGGTTGGACGGCAGAGTTCTTCATCCCCTTCAAACTGCTCAACCCCCTGCAAAATGTTCCTGCCAAAGCAGGTATGCAATGGCGTGCCAACTTTTATAGAATCGATTATGACAATGGAACTGCGCAATGGTCATGGCGGCCCACCCGGACCAACTTTCATGATTACAAAAATTTTGGGACAGTGGTCTTTGACTGACCACCATCCCAAGTCCAACATGATCATTTGCCGTCGCCCAAGTGTATCTGAAAACCTATCAGGATATTGAATGCATTGGTTCTATCGGTAAAGTCCTCCAACTTGCTGGAACTGTATCCCAGCTTGAATTCCATGCCAGTATGCTTATTGAGGAAAACAACGGGTCCGGCTGATACGCTGAATGCATTTTGGGACAAGGTATTATCGCCCAACTTGGCTGAGCCAAACAGGAAATCCGCATCTGCCAGGAGATTTACTTTGTTTTCCTTGGGCAGCAGGTAATAGCGCACAAAAGGACCCACAACGAGGTCAGTAACCGCATCGAT
>JBDLTO010000180.1:0-3075 GCA_039805815.1 Bacteroidota bacterium
TGAGAAAATTACTGTTGGGAAACCTGCAAGTATGACAGAATTACTGTCGAATTTGGGGTTTGGTTTTTTAGTAGGCTACAAACTGATTGGTGTTTTTTTCAATGACAGTGGCGTTAATCCCCAGGAATATGTTTTTTCCAGTCAGGGTTCTGTGTTAGGGGGCTTGTTTTTGGGGATCCTATTCTCCGGTCTGAAATACTATGAAAAGAAAAAACAGGCTCTTCCAAAGCCGGAGGAAAAAACAATCAAGGTTTTTCCGCATGAGCGGGTAGGAGACATTACTGTATATGCAGCCATCGCAGGGTTTCTGGGAGCAAAAATTTTTGATAACCTTGAGAATTGGGACAGATTTATTCAGGATCCTATTGGGAATCTGCTTTCTCCTAGTGGACTGACTTTTTATGGCGGTCTCATTCTTGCGGCAACAGTCATTATCCTTTTTGCGAGGTCAAAAAAAATTGGCGTCAGACATTTGATAGATTCAGCTGCACCTGCACTGATGATTGCCTATGCTATTGGAAGAATGGGATGTCATGTTTCGGGAGATGGTGACTGGGGAATTTTCAACAGCGCCTATAAAGTAAGTGCTGAAAATAAAATAGTACCTGCTGCAGATTGGGAATACCACAATGCACTGATGAATGGAGGAGATTTTACCAGGGTACTTGTAGCAGAACATGGTCATCTTGACAGCATTCCACATGCCAGTTTCAAAGGATTATCCTTTTTGCCTAACTGGTTATGGGCATACAATTATCCGCATAATGTAAATGAAGTAGGGGTTGCAATTAATGATTGTACGGGAGGATACTGTAACCAGTTGTCACCACCTGTTTTTCCAACACCACTTTACGAAATCATTGCCTGTACATTGTTATTCCTCGTTTTGTGGCAACTGAGGAAAAAAATTACTGTTCCGGGAAGACTTTTTGCCGTTTATCTTATTTTAAATGGATTTGAAAGGTTTATGATTGAAAAAATCAGGGTCAATACCACCTATGATATCTGGGGGTTTCATCCTACACAAGCTGAACTGATATCAACCGGATTGATGGTGTTTGGCATCTGGCTTTGGATTCAATTCGGCAAAAAACACCTGACTAAAACCGCTTAAACTAATTAATATGCCTTCATTTGATATTGTTAGTAAGGTAGATTCACAATTGCTTGACAATGCTGTCAATGTCACCAAGAAGGAAATCACCAATCGATTTGATTTCAAAGACTCTGTTGTTGTGATTGACCTGAATAAAAAAGACATGAAAATTAACCTCGAGACATCAGACGATATGAAAATGCGTCAACTGGTTGAGGTGCTCATCAACAGGGCAAACAAACAAGGCATTTCCCCTCACGCTTTTGATCAGTCTAAAGATGGTTATCCAAGCGGAAAAACCTTCAAACAGGAAATCCTTGTTCGAAATGGCCTGAAGCAAGAAGATGCCAAGAAGATTACCAAAATCATCAAAGATGCAGGGTTGAAGGTTCAAACCCAGATTATGGACGATATCATCAGGGTTACCGGAAAGAAGATTGATGACCTTCAGGAAGCTATTCAGGCATGCAACCAAGCCGAACTCTCGCTTCCGCTGCAATTTGAGAATATGCGTTCCTGATAAAAATTAGGCTTTTAAACAAAAAAGTTATACTTTTGCACACTTAACGATGCATGGCCAAATCCATGCAGCCTAAAAATCAATAAAATGAAAAAAGGTATCCATCCAGACAGTTACAGGTTCGTAGTTTTCAAAGACATGAGTAATGGAACTACATTCCTTACACGTTCATCAGCGCATTCAAAAGAAATGATTAAGTGGGAAGACGGTAATGAATACCCCGTAATCAAACTTGAAATTTCAAACACTTCCCATCCGTTTTTCACCGGACAAAACATTCTGGTAGATACAGCAGGAAGAATCGACAAATTCAAAAGAAAGTACGCCAAGAAATAATCTTGAAACCCTCCCCATCAGGAGGGTTTATTTTTTCCTTAATTTCATGCACAGCCTAAAATTGCATGCATCATACCAATCCGAATACAGATAATCTGCAGGAAAAATTTCTTCCGCTCACTTACCTGACCCCCTTTCAGGAAATCTTATTCGGTACTCAAACAATCAATCAGCGGCAAAATAATCCTGACGCTTCATTTGATTTTAACTTGAACTCCGCGTGGGATCTCATCAGGCATAATGCCAGCGCCATTACCAAGGATGAACCTCTGTTTACAAACAATGGCAACTACCTTGTAAATCCTGATAAACACCGCAAAACTGGACAATACAGCCTAATCATTCATAAATCTGCCTTGGTAGAGGAATGTTATTTTAATACTGAAGGTGGTCCGATCATCATTGATGAAGAAGCACAGATCATGGCAGGCTCTGCCTTAAGGGGTCCGGTTTATATAGGGGTTCAATCAACCATAAAAATGGGAGCAACCATCTATGGTGGAACCTCTATAGGAAAGGAATGTATCATTGGAGGTGAGGTGAAGAACAGCATTTTCCAGGGATTTTCAAACAAAGGTCACCATGGCTATATAGGTGACAGTTTCATTGGATCCTGGTGCAACCTTGGAGCAGGAACATCTTGTTCAAATGTAAAAAACACAGCAGGTATCATCAAATACTGGAATATCGGTCAAAATGAATTTCAGCCAGGAGGAACAAAATGTGGTGTGCTGATGGGTGATTTCTGCAAGACTGCCATCAATACTTCGTTGAACAGTGGGACTGTATTGGGTATTTTCGCACATTTATTTGATGCACAACTTCTTTCTCCCAAATACATACCTGCGTTTTCATGGGGATGCCACACCGGTAAAACCTATGACTCTGAAAAAATTATCATTGAGATAAAAAACTGGATGGCTATGAAAAATCATCAGCCAGACGCGGATTACATCAATAAAATTTTAGCTCTTTACAATCAAATCAAAAAAGCATGAGAAAACAAATCGCTGCGGCAAACTGGAAAATGAACAAAACACTTTCTGAGGGTATGTCATTACTCCATGATATTCTTTCTGCTACCCAAACACTGGGAAGTGACCAACACATCGTCTTTGCAGTT
>JBDLTO010000181.1:0-2724 GCA_039805815.1 Bacteroidota bacterium
TACTTTTTAGTCCTTACCCTATTGCTGCTCAGCGCTGAAACCAGCGCACAGGATCCGCATTTTTCACAATTTTTTGTCTCCCCCCTTGCCTTAAACCCTGCTTTTGCCGGAAAATTTGATGGATCCTATCGTTTTTCAGGCAACTTTAAAAAACAATGGCCACTGATCAATAATGCATTTACTTCTGCTGCAGCAGCACTTGATTTTCCCATCCTTACCAACCATATCCCTGAAATGGATACTTGGGGTGTTGGACTAATGGCAATTAATGATAAAAGTGGTAACGGAATACTCAATAACAGTTTTTACAGCCTGAGCACGGCCTATACAAAATCACTGGATGAAAATGGCTTTCACCAGGTAACAGTTGGCTTCCAAGGAAGCTTTGCCACCAAGAGAATCAATATGACCAATGCAGACCTGGAAGATGAACTCACCGCTTTCGGATTTACAGGTCTAACAAGAGAGAGCTTTAACGGGAGCCCCTTTTCGATCAATTATGCTGACCTCCACGCTGGCTTTATGTATGCTTTGAGTACAAACGGACAAAATAGCTTCTACCTTGGTACTTCGGTTTACCACCTGAACAGACCGGCGGAAAGCTTCAATGAAGGAAGCTACCTCCTCAACCCACGAACAACCATTCATGGAGGTGGCTATATCCCCAGTGGCATCAGCAACAATATTCACTTCAGTTTTATGCATCAGATCCAAGGCGCTTCCAGTGAAACGTTGCTTGGGGGTGCATTTTCCAGTAGCTTTTTTTCGGATTCCGAAAAAAATACGGAAATACATGCAGGTTTGTGGATCAGGGTAGGTGATGCCATAATTCCCTATGTAGGCGCTGAATTTAATCAGTTGAGGATTGGCATTTCACACGACATCAATACATCCGGACTAACCCGTGCCAGCTATGCGAGAGGGGGCTCAGAGCTATCTGTCATTTACACTGGTGGCAGAAAAGATCCACTGAAAAAGAAATTGAACTGTCCAAAATTCTGACTTAGTGAACAATCAACCGCATAACGTAAGGCAGAATGAAATAAGACGATGCCACAATCAAAACAATGCTGATCAGGTTCATGACCAAACCTGCTTTTATCATGTCTTTTAACTTGATATGACCGCTTGAAAAAACAATGGCATTGGGAGGTGTACCCATGGGCATCATAGATGCACAACTGGCTGCCAACGTCATAGGTATCCCAAGGGCAAGTGGATCTGCCCCAATAGCCGCCGCAATGCCAGTAACAACAGGAGCAAACACAATAACCTGTGCCACATTGCTCATCACTTCACTGATGAAAATGGATAGCGTGGCTATAACCAGTATTAGCAACAAAAGAGAACTCCCTGAGAAGCCAGCAAGCCAATTCCCTAGCATGCCAATTAGTCCGGCTTTCTCAAGTGCCGCAGCCAACGTAATTCCCCCACCAAAAAGCAAGAGTATTCCCCATGCCATTTTGGAGGTGTCTTGCCAGCTTAGAATTTTTTCAGTTGGCTCTCTTTCACTTCCTGCAGGCACAATGAACATCAGGAGAGCTCCAAAAACAGCAATCATGTTATCATCAAGCCTGAAGACTTCAATTTTATTGATGAGATCCCTGAAAATCCAAAGAAATGCGGTTAACACAAAGATTGTCAAAACCCTTTTTTCAGGGGCTGTCATCGGTCCAAGTGCTTTCAATTCATCCCTAATCAAGTTACTCATCTCACCACTTGCCACCAACCTGTTGGGGAACATCCTGATAAGTACAAAATAGAGCGAGATCAGCAGTAAAATTGCCACAGGAAGGCTAACTAACATCCAGCTGAAAAAAGGTATATCGTAGCCAAACTTTTTACTGATGAAAGAAACATAGGCCACATTGGGGGGAGTACCGATAATTGTACCAATACCACCAAAATTAGACGCGTAAGCAATGGCAAGCATGATACATAACGCAAAATTTCTTGCTCCCACACTGTCTCTTTGCTGTGCAAAAACGACAGATATAACTGATGCAGCTATAGGATACATCATCATAGCAGTAGCGGTATTACTCAACCACATGCTTATGAAACCCGTAGACAGGATAAAACCAAGAATTATCCCGTTGCCGCCTGTACCTGTAAGGCTCACTATTGAAAGAGCAATTCTGCGGTGCAGGTTCCATTTTTCGATACCCAGGCCAATCATAAACCCACCCATAAAAAGGAATACCACCTCATTTGCATAGGGCAAAGCCGCCTCGCTGATTTTAGCAATGCCGAACAGGGGGAAAAGAACCAACGGCATCAGGGCTACTGCAGGCATTGGAATTGCCTCAGTGATCCACCAGGTTATCATCCATACAGCTACGCCTAAAACTTTATTGGCTGCTGGGCCCAGTGAAAATGGGTCGAAAAACCAAACCAGGACAAAGAGAGCCGGACCTGCCAGCATTGCCAAAAGAGGCTTCCGGGAAGTAGCTGTATTTTTTTCCACAGATTCAATTTGGGTGAAGATAAATCATTTGTGTATTTTGCCGACTAACACAAAGCAGTTTGCTCAAGGAACTCGTCATATCAATACAATCCTACTTCAGGGCGCATGATTTCATTCAGAAACACAGGATGTGGAAATGGATCATTGTACCTGGCATTATCTACTCCATCGTTTTTGTAGTGAGCATATACTTTTTTTCAAAGTCAATGAATCAGGCTATTCATTGGTTAACGCTTGAAACAGGACTGCAAACATGG
>JBDLTO010000182.1:0-2780 GCA_039805815.1 Bacteroidota bacterium
CCAGATGGACAATGGGTTCGTACTTCAGATATAAAAGATGGTTATGCTATTCAGCATGCAGTAAAAAGTAAACTGATTATCGCAATTATTACAGGATCCCAAGATTCAGGTATGGCCTCCCGACTACTTAAACTTGGCGTATCTGAATTTTATCAGCATGTTGTATCAAAATCAGAAGTGCTTTCTTCACTTATGGATAAATATGGCTTGGTTTCAGATGAAGTCCTTTTTATGGGTGATGATATGCCGGACTTGGAAGCTTTTGCAATTGCCGGTATCAAAGCTTGCCCAAGCAATGCCGCATCTGAACTACTTTCTAAGGCTGATTTTATTTCTACCAGGGTTGGGGGGGATGGATGTGTAAGAGAAATAATTGAAAAAGTTTTAAAAATTAAGGGTAAATGGGGATCTGAAATTACAATCAGCAGTATATGAATAACTTTTTTATGCATATACGGTCATTTACAAGTTTGATTAGGATTCAAAACCTTGTTTTCATTGTTTTTACACAATACTTTTTCTATTTCTTTATATTAATTCCCATATACTCTGATAGTCCAGGCAGTATAGTACTCACCTTGAGCGTTCTTCATTGGCTTGTATTGGCTTCTGTCTTAATTGCAGGTGGAGGATATGTCATCAACGATTATTTTGACCTCAACATAGATAGAATTAATAAACCCCAAAAGTTAGTAATTGATAGGTTTATCAGCAGGCGTTGGGCAATGTTTTTTCATTTAATTCTTTCTTTCGCTGGGATTGTAATCAGTGCCTACATTGCTTATCTATTGAATAATCCATTGCTTTTGGTATTTAATCTACTTAGTGTTTTTCTCCTGTTTGTATATTCGAGCACATTTAAAAAGAAACTGCTAACAGGTAATGTTATTATTGCCACATTGTCTGCATGGGTAATTATGGTTTTATTTGTGGCAATGTGTCAATGGAATCCGGGTACGCTAATACCTGAATGGACTTCCCAGTTACATGAAGTTTATAAAATTGCTTTAGTTTATTCAGCGTTTGCGTTTATTGTTTCGTTGATCAGAGAAGTTGTCAAAGACATAGAAGATGAAGAAGGCGATAAAAAAAATGGATGTAAGACCATGCCAATTGTATGGGGAATTAAATCAACAAAAGTATTTATTGGTGTCTGGATACTTGTCCTTTTTGGTTTACTGATTGTATTTCTTTTCAATCTGATTATTTCAAGATGGCTTTGGGGTATATTTTATATCATATTCGTGTTATTGCCTTTCCTTGTCAGGATTTATATGGCTTTTAGTAAAGCACTAACGAAAAAGCATTATGCCGAACTCAGTCGTGAAGTAAAGTTATTCATGTTAGCTGGAATCCTTTCTATGTTAATTTATTACATTTATCAATAATGCGGGAAATCATACTTGCTTCAGGTTCTCCTAGAAGAAAAATGCTTCTTGAATGGGCTGAGGTCAAATTTACTGTTCAAGTTGCTGATTGTGAAGAAATTGTAAATCCTGAACTGAAACCTGAAGAGGTAGCTGTAGAAATAGCAAGGATAAAACTTACAGCTGTTCGTTCAGTATTATCTTCACATCAATCGCATGCAGTTCTCATAGCAGCAGATACTATAGTTGTTTTAGATAATGAGATAATTGGCAAACCAGCTAATCGCAGTCATGCTATTGAGATTTTAAATAAGCTTGCCGGTAAAACACACCGGGTGATTTCGGGGGTATGTATTGCCGATTTGGATAAAACAGTAGAGTTTTATGAAGAAACTTTTGTTCGGTTTCACCCTTTAACATTAGCACAGATTACTCATTACATAGATACGTATGCGCCTTATGATAAAGCCGGCTCCTATGCCATTCAGGAATGGATAGGAGTGGTTGGTATACATTCAATACAGGGTGACTTCTATAATGTTATGGGGTTGCCAGTAAGTAGGGTGATTAAAAAAATTGAAGAAGATTTTCACTGGAAAGAATAGTTTTTTTCACATCTTTAGCGCTTTTTTTCTCCTATTTAAACCCTGAAGTTTCAGCAAATTGCTGAAATGATTTCTGAGAAAGTACTGCATCGTTTTTGGATGGATTCAATCTTTAAAATTGGAAACCTCACTACGTTTTGTGATCAGGCTATAGAAATAATTGAAACAGGTCAATATAACCTGGATCAGGGTCCTGATTTTCTCTTTGCAAAAATGAAAATTGGTGGACAGACCTGGGTTGGTAATGTGGAGATTCATATTAAAACATCAGATTGGTTCAGGCATAAACATCAATACGACCGTAATTATGCAAATACAGTCCTACATGTTGTTTGGCAACACGATATCCAAGATTTTGAGCTTTGTCCAGTTCTCATATTATCCAATAATCATATTGCATTTTCTATTATTGACTCCCATAAAAAGGCTTCAGAACTAATTGTTGAGACAGATACTTTTAAGCAATCATTCTCAGGTTCGTTACAAATTGACTTCGATTTTTGGGGTAAAAAAAGATTAGAAAGAAAGGCACAGATGTTGCTCAAGGATTTAGAAATCCATGAGTTTGACTGGGATAAAACTGTTTGGGGATGGTTGGCAAAAACCTTTGGTACCCGTGTAAACAGTATGGCATTTTATGAAATGGCACATTCTATTCCATTTTGGCTTATAAAAATGAATGGCTATGACAAATTTGCGCTAGAAGCTCTTTTTTTTGGTCAATTGGGTTATTTAATTAATGATTGTAATGATAGATATCTAAGTTGTTTATATGATACTTACACTGAACTTTGCGTCAAATACAACC
>JBDLTO010000183.1:0-2823 GCA_039805815.1 Bacteroidota bacterium
CATCTTTCAAATCGAAAACTTAATGGAAGAAAATTCAGGAGACAACACAGTGTTGGAAACTTTATTCTTGACTTTTACTGTCCTTCAGAAAAATTAGGAATTGAATTGGATGGTGAAGATCATTATTGGCAGGATGGGCTTGATAGGGATTTTAAAAAAGAAAATTATTTAATTGTGCATGATATCAGGGTTTTGAGGTTTGAAAATAAATGGGTATTTCATGACCTGGAATATGTCTTAAAAAAAATATCAACAGCATTTGATGAAAAATGAAACCCACCACCCCGCCGAAACAAATTCACTTCGTTCATTCATTTCGGCACCCCTCCTGGCCAGGAGGGGAGTAAAAAACGTTCTATTGGCAAAACACATTAATTTACTTTTCTAATTACCCGTTTTAATAGCACAATGCGTTAGATATTTACATTATTTTTATGGCATAATTCCTTCATCCTAAACTATATGGCAAAACCTATACTGACCATCCTGCTGCTCACCTGCCTACTGAAGGGAAATGCCCAGGTTTACTCAAATTTCCCTGAAACAGACCAGTTCTTGGCCCGGATGGCACAGAAAGGAATTATCGAATTCCACGATATTGTAAAGCCCCTCGAAAGAAAATACATCCTTAAATCTCTCGACAGCGTCAGGGCATATTCAGAATTACTCACCGGCGTTGAGAAAAAGGAACTTGCCTTTTACCTACAGGAGTTTCAGTTCGACAGACCCGCTATTGGTCCAGATTATACTTTCATGGTACGCGATGCTTTTAACCGCCTCAGGGCTTTTTCATACCGCGACAGAGATTTCAGGCTAACCATCGACCCCTATATCATTACCGGTTTTGACCAGAACCCCGATTCACTGGAAATGGTTTCCAGACTTGGAGCAGGTTTTCAGCTCATGGGGTATGCAGGAAAAAACTTCGGCTTCCAGCTCAGCTTCAGGGATATCAACGAACATGGTTCATTTGACCCCAACAGAATAGAGAATGACCGCCCCGGCATTATCCGGAAAGATACCGCAAACAAGCAAGTGCTCAATTACAGTCAGCTCCGCGCCTGGTTTGGCTATTCAAACAGGATGCTCAACATAAGTGCAGGTTTTGATAAATTCACCTGGGGATATGGTGAAACAGGCAAGCTTATTGTTTCCGACAAGGCCCCCTCCTATCCACAATGGCGGGTAAGTTTTAATCCAGTCAAATGGCTTAGGTTCCAATACATGCATGCCTGGTTGCAAAGCGGAGTGCTTGATTCAGCCAGGTCTTACGGCACAGGCAATACCGTTTTTGGCGGACAGCGACAATTCTATGTGCCGAAGTTTTTCGCCACACACAGCCTTCAGCTAACGCCGTTCAAAGGACTTGATTTCCACATTGGAGAGTCCATCACATACAGTGACAAGCTAGAGCTTGCCTACCTGGTGCCCGTGACTTTCTTCAAAGCCTTTGACAACCTCAAGTATAACGACAATATTCTTACTGGTGCAAACGGACAACTTTTTCTGGGCATCAGCAGCAGGAATCACATCCCCAATACTCACCTTTATGGTACACTGCTGATTGATGAGATCAGGTTTTCTGAATTGTGGAATCGCTCCAAAAGCAGGAACCACATGGGTTACAATGCCGGCATCAGCATAACAGATCCGGGCATACCCTACCTCACCCTCTCTGCGGAATATACCCGGATTACCCCATTTGTTTACAGGAATCTGTTGCCTGCCCAAAATTTCACGCATAGTGATGATCCACTTGGAGACTGGATGGGTAACAATGCAGACAGGCTGACATATTCCATCCGCTACACCCCCTTACCCAGGCTTAAACTACATGCCAGGTATCTTAAAATCAGAAAAGGCGGCGCAGGAACCCTGGAACAGCAGTATTTCCAGACCCCCCAACCCGATTTCCTTTTTGAATACCGGTACACCCGTGAAATGATTTCAGGATTTGTGGATTATGAGTTCATAAACAATGCGTTCCTGAAGTTCAGGATAGACTTTAGTGAGCAATTTCCTGCTACTGGATTACCCACGAAAGGGGTAGCATCAACTATTGGTTTTTACTTTGGATTATAGACAATTCATCAATCTAATTTTTCAAAAGCAATAAGAAATTAAATACTTTGAACTACCAGGGAATACCCACAGAGAGAAGAAATAATTTTATTTTGATCAGACTTTTTTCAGCTCTGCAAGTTTGCTTTGTGCATACAATTTGGCACTTAAAATTAGATATTCCGATTACCCAGCTTCAATACTTCCCAGGGGTACTAATTTTCTTCACCACAAGTGGGTTTCTTGTTTTTCAATCAATATCCAGAAATCCTAATTTAAAGGTTTATTTCAGGAATAGAATGTTACGGATTTATCCTGCATTATGGTGTTGTCTACTCCTAACATTGATACTGCTTGTTTCGTTTGAGATTATTGCTGTGAGAAATGTTTTTTCGGGAAACATGTTTAAGTGGATCATTGCTCAAATGACTTTTTTTCAATTTTGGACACCGCCAATGCTTAGAAACTGGGGGGTTGGAACCCCGAATGGGAGTCTATGGACTATTCCGGTTGAGCTTCAATTTTATCTGCTTCTTCCAGCTTTAGTAATCTTGTTGACAAGAATAAAAGTCATTTATAAAGTTTGGGGTTTAACCTTTTTTTCAATATTGTGTAATCTTTATGTATCTGATCTTGATTTAAATAGTAATTATTATGTTTTACCTAAAATCATAAAATTAACCCTATTACCCTATTTGTTATACTTTAACATAGGTATAATGATGAATTATTACTGGTCAAAGATTAAAAAACTCATTGAAG
>JBDLTO010000184.1:0-5474 GCA_039805815.1 Bacteroidota bacterium
CGTTTCAGAAATGGTTCAGACAAATGGTTGGTGAATTTCTACCGACTCGACAGCTACAACGCCGAGAGATCCGGTTGGGCCAGGGTACCCAACCAGTATGCCATGATCACACTAGCCTTCAACAAACCGCTCGAATTTGAAACACCAATTTCAAGAAAAGGACCCAATATTTCCCTCATACCTTTTGTATCTCCCAGCCTTTTCAGGAATCCGGTTGTGAAATCACCACAAAACAGGGAATTCACTACCCAATCTAAACTCGGTTTTGGTGGCGATGCCAAGGTGGGCATTGGCTCCTCACTCAATGTTGACCTTACATTTAACCCAGATTTTTCTCAAGTAGAAGTTGATAACCAGGTTACCAACCTCGACCGATTTGAAATTCTCTTTCCTGAAAAGAGGCAGTTTTTTCTGGAGAACGGCGACCTCTTTGCCAATTTTGGGGTGGATGGCATCAGGCCCTTTTTCTCCAGGAGAATTGGTGTTACCCGAGATCCAGGTACCGGACAAAATATCCAAAACAAAATTGATGCAGGCATGCGCCTGAGCGGAAAAATTGGCGATGACCTCCGGCTGGGTGTGATGCAGATGCGAACAGCGGCGATCGATTCAATCAATCAGCCTGCCAATAATTTTTCAGTCATAGCTCTCCAACAAAAGGTATTTCACCGTTCAAGTATCGGTTTCATATTCACCAACAAAGACGCGGCCTGCAGTGGAGATTTTAACAGGGTTGCCGGAGTTGATTACAATATCGCCTCCAAGAACAATGTGTTGAACGGCAAGCTTTTTTACATGATGTCTTTTGACCCAACCAAAACCAGCAAAGACCAAGCCTATGGGGGCAGTATTGTTTACAACAAAAGAAATTTCGAGTCGAGGCAGCGCTTGTTTACCATTGGCAGCGAGTTCAACCCGGAGGTCGGCTACCTGCGCCGTGGGGGATTCATTAAATATGCAGGTGACCTGCAATGGAAATCATACCCATCCAAATCCAGTGTCAACAGGCACGGCCCCATGTTGGACTATGATTTCACCCACTTCGCGGGTAAGGGTCTTACTGACTATGACCTGAATGCAATGTACAATGTGATGTGGAAGAACTATACTCAGCTGATGGTGAGGTTTAGAAGAGATTATACAAAACTGACAGAAGATTTTGACCCCACTAATACAGGAGGAACAAAGCTCAAAACAAATGAAGAATTCGTCTACTATTCCTTCATTTGCAGTCTGGTAACAGATCAGCGAAAAAAGGTGGCAGCAAAATTACAGACCAGATCCGGGGAATATTTCAATGGCACACGCCTCAACCTGGATGCAGAAATGAGTTACCGCTTTCAACCATTTGGAAGCATTTCCAGTGTTGTCTCCCTGAACAGGCTCCGTTTCCCCGAGCCTTACAAAAGTCTTGACTTGGTGTTGGTTGGCCCGAAACTGGAACTGACCTTCACAAAGTCGATCTTCCTATCAACACTCATTCAATACAATAACCAGATCAATAACATCAATACCAATATCAGGTTCCAGTGGCGGTTTGCACCGGCTTCGGATCTCTTCCTGGTGTACACGGATAATTATTATGCAGACAATTACCGTTCCAAAGGCAGTGCACTGGTGTTGAAGGCTACCTACTGGCTTAACCTCTGATCAGGACTTAGGCACTCCGGCGATAATGCGCAGTGGCCCGCCACTTCCTTTACCTATTTTAACAGGTAAAGCAACAATGAATGCACCGGTTGGTGGTAGCTTATGCAGGTTAGCCACATTTTCAAATCCGGGTTTATTCTTGCCATGGAGGATCTGATGGGTCTTGAAATCTTTTGACTGACCATAATCGGTACTGGGCGTATCCAATCCCATAGCTTTTATATCACGTTTATCCAGCAACCATTGGGTAGTTTCAGGACCTATGCCAGGGAAATGAAGTTCAGGAATGGCTTCTACACCGTGCTTGGCTGTTCCTAACACTTTTTCACGGTCAGGATAAAAGGCTCCGTAACCTGTGTGAAAAAGTACAATGCTACTAGCTGGGATCGCTCCATTTTTTGCTTCCCATGCTTCCACATCAGCAATGCTGATGAGATAATCCCTGTTTTTTAAAGCTTTTTCTGAAACATCAATAACCACAGCATTACCCGTAAGGCTGCTGAGTGGAATGCTGTCCACTGTCAATCCACCTTGTGAAAAATGTATCGGTGCATCCAGGTGAGTACCGCCATGTTCAGGGGTAGCTATTTGAAATGAAGAATAATAAAATCCGCCAGGCGTAATACCTTCCGCATCAATTTTATGCTGAAAACCGGTGGGGTTATTAGGCCAGTATATGGTACTGCTGTCGAATGCATGGGTGAGGTCAATCCAGTTCAAATCCTGAAATGAAGTAGCAGTGGGTTGCTCATTGCAAGCAGTCAGCAACAAAGTTGCATATACCAGGAATTTACGCATATATGAAAATTTAGTCCAAATATACAACCGTATCAGTAAACACATTTCCCACTGGAAGCGACTAACCGTTTAAGCGGACTTGAATTTATAATTCTGGACTGTTTCGGGCAGTTTCTGGGGAAGTCTTGACTGGATTCAGGAAAATCAGCTGAACGATGATCACTGCTGCAACAACTATTGAGAGCATAGCAAAATCACCTCCCAGGTTACCGGCATCAGTTGATTTACCGAGGTAGTCTGTGATCATTGCACCTGCAAAAATTCCTGCTGTATTCAGCAAGCCATAAGCAGTAGCCCTTTGGTTCGGACCAACAAATTGGCAAAGGATGGGCATATTGTTGGTATCGAAAAGTCCGAAACCAAAACCGAAAAGAAAAGCTGCTCCAACCACATGAAAGACCGAATACCCATAGCCCATGAGCAGCAAGGCTGGAATCGTCAATGCCAATCCGATCGCACCTGTGTAGATCCTCCCCTTGCTGTTGACCCTAAACCAACGATCACTCAACACTCCCCCTACAAGAACTCCCATAAGTGAGGAGAGTGAAATCGAAATGGTGGTAAGCGGACCAGCTACAGCCATATCTATATCAAGATTCTGTGCAATCAGTGTTGGAGCCCAGTTTTTGATGGCCCAGCCCGGAAGGCTGGGAACGGCAAAATAAAGAACGATGATCCAGAAAGGAAAGGAGGTTAACAATGAAGCTATGGAAGCAAGTGGTTTGACAGATGACTCTTTTTTTACATCAGTAATTGGCTTAACATCCCTGATGAAAAAAATCAATACGATCGCATAAATGATACCAATGGCACCGAAGAGTAAAAATGTCTGTTGCCAGGAGTAAAACTTTGATATGGTAGAACCAAAGCCACCTAATGCCTGCCCGATGTAAATGCCGGCCATATGAATGCCAACTGCCAGTGAACGAGACTGGTCAGAGTGGCTGGAAGCAATCAGGGCCAGTCCGGCCGGAATATAAAGTGCCTCACTGAAACCCATAACAGCCCTCAAAAGGTATAACTGGTTAAAATCACTGGCAAAGCCCATGGAACAGGTCACTGCTGACCAAACAAACAGACTCCCGATGATGAGCCATTTTTTGTTGAAGAAATCTGCAATTACACCTGAGAAAGCACTCATGGCACCGTACACCCAGAGAAAGACTGCCATCAGCCTCCCGAAATTGGTTGCCTGCTGCAGTTCAATGATATCCAGCTGCATGGCTGGACGCATGGTAGAGATCATTTGCCTGTCCATGTAATTGAGCAAGGCAACACCAGAGAGGAGAAAGACCAAACGCCAGGGGTAGCTGATTTTAAATAACATAAGTCAAAGGTTGATGAAGGTGAGGGCTGAATGAAGTTATACGAAGTAGCTGCATTCAATTAATAATTAATCAGTAAGACCTGAGTTCATCAAACCGAATCAATGCAAGATCCTCTTGGAATGAGGCATTCAGGTCTTTGGGCATATCTGTGAATGGTAGCCTGAAACAGCCACAGTCTATCCCAACTGCTCGCATAAATTCCTTCCCTGTTGCCATCCCACCATATTTGCCAAGCAGGGCAATCATATCGATTGATTGCTGCTGATATGAAGCGGCTGATTCCATGTCTCCATTTTTGAAAGCACTGATCAGCTTTTGGTACAATGGCATGGCATAGTTGTAAGTACTGCCGATGCCTGCTTTTCCTCCCACGGCCAACGCACCCAGCAGGGATTCATCCCTACCCCACATGACTTCATATTTTTTATTGGCAAAGTGCAAACAACTGGTGTATTCTGAAATGTCATCATCGGTATATTTGATACCTGCCAGGTTCGGTATTTTACCATCCAGCATTTTCAGCAGCTTTGCCATAGAAAAACGTACGCCCGTTAAAACCGGAATGTGGTAGTAGTAAAACGGCAGATGCGGAGCAGCGGAAGCCACATCAATGCAGCATGCAGCAAGGGTTTCAAGGTTTGCCGGTTTAAAATAACTGGGTGCTGTCATTGAAAATCCAAATAAGCCCACCTTGGCGGCATTTGCTGCCAATTCCTTACAATCTGCCAGACAATTTCCTCCCACAAATACGATTACCCGAAATTGATTATCATCCTTAGTTGCGGCTGCCCATGCATTTGTCAGACTTATTTTCTCTACCATTGTAAGGGATGGACCTTCGCCTGTTGAGCCACAGATGAAGGCCCCGGCAACGCCGTTTCTTTTCAGGAATGCGTAATACTCAGGTATAAGATCCAGGTTGAGGCTACCATCCGTGTGAAAAGGCGTAAAAGGAGCGGCAATCAATCCTTCTAGCTGTGTTGAGATCATATTGAATTCATTCATGTAAACATCTTATTTATGGTGACCACTGATATGAAGATAAGTTTAATTTGAAATCAGATTCCACTGAAAATTCACATGAGCGGTAACGTTACTTTTGTTCCGGTTTCTGCACTTTTATATACCGCAAGTACAATTTCAACGGCTTTTCTGCCCTCTCTCGCATCCACCAGCGGGGTTCCATCAGTAGAGATGGCATGCAGCAAATCTTCAATCTGAAGTTGATGACCTTTGAAACTGATGTCTGCCGGATTGGATGCACCTCCACCATGCGACAAACCGATTTGTTTAGTACGATCCTGAATTACTTCATCAGCTGCTGTCATCTCCTGAAACTCCCAGCGCGTAAGGTTACTTTCCTGCAATACAGCGGTACCAATGGTCCCATTGATCTCTATGCGCTTCAGCTCACCTGGAAAAAGTGCTGTTGAGCAGGTGATATTACCCAAGGCACCGTTGGCGAATTCCAAAGCAGCAACAACAGTGTCTTCCACAGCTATTCCCTTGTGCCTGCGGTTAGTTCTGAAAGCCTGAACAGACTTAACCGGACCCATATACCATTGCAGCAAGTCTACAGAATGGATGCCCTGATTCATCAATGCGCCGCCTCCGTCAAGCTCCCAGGTTCCGCGCCAGGCATTGGACTTGTAATAAGCCTCACTGCGGTGCCATTTAACATAGGCATCACCGAGTACG
>JBDLTO010000185.1:0-4605 GCA_039805815.1 Bacteroidota bacterium
CCAACAGCCCAAAGTGCTTTTCTCCGGTTGGCTTTTCTCTTTTTCTTCCGTGAGGATTCCCGTCTGTTGATGATTACCCTTAAAATCCTCCAGGTTCGCATATTTCGATTAAAATAATCAGTGTTTGAAATGTCTCATTCCAGTCATGACCATGGCGAGGTTATTATCCTTGCAGTATGCAACCGAGTCTTTGTCTCTGATTGATCCCCCGGGTTGGATGAAAGCCTCAATTCCTTCAAGATGACTCATGTTTACGCAGTCATTAAATGGGAAGAAAGCATCACTTGCAAGAACGGCACCTCTGAGTTCGAAATTGAATTGTTTGGCTTTTTCTATGGCCTGTCTCAATGAGTCTATCCTTGAAGTTTGTCCGCACCCTTTGCCAATCAACTGCTTGTCTTTAACAAGTGCAATTGCGTTGGATTTGAGGTGCTTGCAAATTCGGTTTGCAAAATCAAGGTCTGCTTTTTCTTCAGGTGTTGTAGTTCTTCCTCCAACCTCCTCCCACTTGTCATGTACCCCCAAGTCTGGGTCTTGTACCAATACCCCATTTAATATTGCCCTGAACTGTGTTCCAAGCTGATGGTTTGCATGTTGTTGGAGGAGAATCCTGTTCTTTTTGGATTTGAGTATATTCAATGCAGCATCATCAAATGATGGCGCAATCAACACTTCAAAGAAAATTTCATTGATAAGATCAGCTGTTTCAGCATCAATGCGGTCATTACAAACCAATACACCTCCGAAAGCGGATTCGGGATCAGCAGCTAGTGCAGTTTTCCAAGCCTCGGATACGGATGGTCTGGATGCGATACCACAAACATTGGTATGTTTGATGATGGCGAAAGTGGGTGCTTTCTCATCCCTGAATTCTACAATCAGTTGCATAGCCGCATCTACATCAACGAGGTTGTTGTAGGATAATTCTTTACCGTTAAGTTGTTCAAACAATTCTTTCAGGTTGCCATAAAATACTCCTTTCTGGTGTGGATTTTCTCCATAGCGCATGGGGTTAGGATATCCCTGTGTATGCAAGAATGTTTTTCCTGAATCTGCGTTGAAATATTGTGAGATGGCAATATCATAGTTGCATACAATCTCAAAAGCTCTGGCGGCAAAACGCCTTCTCTGCTCGAGTGTTGTTGAACAAGCCTGACTTTCTAAAATTGTATGGACATCATGATAATCTTCCTTTGAAGCCAGAACCAAAAGGTCGCTGAAGTTTTTAGCTGCCGCACGGATCATAGACGGACCGCCTATGTCGATTTTTTCGATGATCAACTTTTCTTCACTGGTTTGGGCTACAGTTTCTTCAAAAGGGTATAGGTCAACAATAACCAGGTCTATTTCAGGAATTTCAAATGACTTCATTTCTTCCAGATCCTGCGCCACAGCTCGCCTGCCGAGGATGCCACCAAATACTTTGGGATGTAATGTTTTTACCCTCCCTCCTAGAATAGATGGATAATTGGTAACGGATTCAACAGGTATACAGGGTAGCCCAAGTTGCTCAATGTACTGTTGTGTTCCCCCTGTAGAATAGATGGCTACACCATGTTTATGAAGTAAACGTACTATTGGCTCAAGTCCGTCCTTGTAAAAAACAGAAATCAATGCAGAACTTATCTTCTTTTCCATACAGGTTATGTTTTGGGAATTAGGCTAATGTTGACAGTTAATCGTTACTGATCCAGTCAAGGATGTTGAAAGAAAGCGCAAATTTAGTTCTTGTGACTCTTTTTCCCATTGCCTAATTTTCCACAGTTTATTTGTTCCATCAGCAAGAATAAGGTTTCGGCTACTTAAATTGTTTGTCATGGCTTTTATTTTCAAATCAGAGACGCCTGAAATGAGCATCGCGCTCTGCCTTTCACTTTCCTCAACATAGGGTAGCTCCAGAACAAATGGAAAATCCGGCAGCTGTTTCCAGTTAATCCTTTCAATGGCGAGGGTATTGATTGCTGGCTCAATTTCTTTTGCTATAGTCTGAAATTCTTTCGATTTGCTGTTTTTAAAAAGGATTATTGCATTTTTTCCATGTCTGTGGATGATAAAAGTATTTCCTGCAGACTGAAGGATGATCCAGTTGCGCCTCATTTCGTGTGTATATATATATTTGAATCTCAGGACAGATGTTAGAAGCGTAAGCATCACAAAAACACGCAGCAATGTTTTAGCTGGTTTGATAAGATATTGAATGAGTAGCCAAACCAAAACAATTGTAAGCAAGAGGATTGATAATTTCACATGGATACCAGTAATCAGATTAAAAGGTATCCGATGCATCAGGGAAACATAACCGTTCATTGCGGTCATGAGGTATACAATGATTTCTCCGATTACAGACGCACCAATATCAATGGTTTCAGCAAGGCAAAGCGCAATTTCAAGAACCAGGATGATGCTTGAAAGCGGCACTGCTATCAGGTTGCTGAAGAGGAACAATACAGGGAACCTGTGAAAGTGATAAATGATGAAAGGCGTTGTGAGTACTTGTGCTGCCAGTGTTATGCTTACCATCGACCAACAATAGACTGCAATTTTGTTTTTGAGGTAAACCACGTTTCTGAGGGGTCGTTCAAAAATCAAAATGGATGCTACTGCTGCATAGCTTAACTGAAATCCAATATCATAAATTATGAACGGATCGGTGAGTAAAAGTAAAGCAGCAGAAGCAAGGAGTGCATTCATGCTGCTGTTTTGTTTACCCAATGCATTTCCACATAACGATATGGAAAACATGATTACACTTCTCATGATGGATGCTGAAGCTCCTGTCATCAGAGCAAAGATCCAGAGCATGGGTAAAATAAAAAGCAATCCAGCTACCGGCAAAAGCGTTTTACTTACAAGCTTGCGTAACAACAAATCTGCAAGCCAGAAGATGAGGCCGAGGTGTAGTCCTGAAATGGCTATGATGTGCACAACACCTGTATCTGTATATGCTTTGAGTATGTCTCGGTCGAGGTCTTCACGGTATCCTGTTAACATTGCTTCAGCCAGTCCGCATAGCCTTTTATCAGCTATGTTTTTCCTGATTGTCTCCAGAAAAAATATCCGAAGTCTGAATGTGATTGTAGCAAGAAAAGTCCTTGAGCGGAGTATTTTTGCCAGTTCCCATATTTCACAGTGCAATGTATAGTGAATCTGTTTCCTTTTTGCATATGTATAAAAATCGAATGCCAGTGCATCTTTTGATGGTTTGATTATCCTGAGCTCATTGCTGCCAAGCAGCATATCACCCACTTCAAATGTTCCGAGCGTATCCTTGTTTATGTAGATGTAAACATGGGCGTTGTTAAATTTTGTTTGATTTTCAATGTCATAAATCCGAGCACTATATCGGCTTCCTGTTTTTGTTTTGGTTGGGCCATCTTTGATTTCATAGACCAAACAATTTGTTGAACTTGATAAAGGGGGAGGTTCATTTTTCTTTTTTGCCAGAATTGTTACTAATCCTCCAAGGCAAATCAATATCAGGATCATACTTACACCTGGTGCAAACCTATATTGCCATTTTTTTGCATCGTTCTGTTTTTGATGTGCTAAGAGGATGATACAACCAATGCATACAAAAACAAGCCAAACCCATTTGTTAGGTGAAAGATTTTCCTCAATAAGTATGCCGCATAGCAATCCCCCCAGGATTCTTACGAAGGGAAATTTTTGGTTTATATGCATGACAATAAAGCTACTTGTACATGCATGAATTAACATGACTGCTTCGTCTGTTTTTTACCCTTTTTAAGCAGTTTTAAAACGCTTGGATGATGTAATCCAACCTCGCAATCAGTAAAAGTTTATTTTTGGAAAAAGCGTCATTATGAAGGGAGTTAATAAACTTATGTTCATAGCAGTTTTAATGCTGGTCATATCTTCCTGTAAGGTGCACCACATTTATTTTGTACGTCATGCTGAAAAGGCAGGTGCGATGCAGAAGGATCCACCTCTTACAGAAGCTGGTGTGCAGCGAGCAGCGGATTTGTCAACCCTGCTAAATCACAAAAAGATAGAGGCGATTTTCAGTACGCAAACAATCAGAACCATGCATACAGCAAAGCCGCTGGCAGACAAACTAAACTTGACTGTCCAGGTATATGCTCCTGATACTGTTGCAAGTCTCCTCACCAACTTGAAGGCAGGTATGCGGAATGTATTGGTGGTGGGGCATAGCAATACAGTATTACCTATGCTGGTAATGACAGGGGTAAAACCGGATAAAAACGAAATCCCGGATTGGGAATACGATAATCTGTTCAGGGTAACTTGTATACAAAGGGGTCACAGCACCGTCAGGGTGAGGTTGCAAGCGCTTAAATACGGACAACCTTCCAAGCCACTTTTAGACTGATTTTTTTAGAAATCAAGACCTAATGCAAAGTACCAGGCTGGCTTGCCACTGAAGAACTTACCCATGGGCCATCCGGCATCCACCCGCAGGAAATAACCGAGCAATGTACTTCTGGCACCAAAGCCATAGCCACCAACAAAAGGTCCAACACCGCCCGTGCGGATATTCACCTGCACAGGTGGTTGTCCGTATACGGATCCAGGGCGCTGAACTTGTTTGAATTTGCCATTCCAAGCTGTACCCATATCAATGAA
>JBDLTO010000186.1:0-7013 GCA_039805815.1 Bacteroidota bacterium
ATTTTTCTATCCTGCATGGCATACAACATCATTTCCCTTACAGGTGCTTCTTTCTCACCTGGCATGTGGTATTTGTATGTTTCCAAAGTTGGACGAGGCTGAGCACCGCTGTTGATAACCCAAAGATCCTTAACCTGGCGACTATCTGTTCTCGTAATTGCAAAGAACCTGGAATCAGGTGACCACAAAGCAGATACAAACTTTCTTTTTTTCCTATTCGCGTTTTTTTCAATGTTTGTTTCACCAAAAGACTCCCCAAATCCATAGTTCTCAATACCATCTTCTGTGATCTTCTCTTCTACAATAGTACTGTCATCTTCATTGACTCTTGCCTTGCTGAAGTTGGCAGAGTCCATTCTGTAGAGGTTGAAGTTGCGGGCGAAAACCACCCAACGCTGATCTGGTGAAATATTGGCCCATGTGGGTTTTGGTTTGGGTTTACGGTAATCTTTCAACTCAATAAGCGTATCTTTTTGTATGTTGTATTCAAAGAAAAAAACCTTTTTCTCTTTTGCAGCAACTGTATTCTTTCGTGTAGTATCTTTCTTGGTTTCTTCCTCTGAACTCTTCACTTCAAAGCTGATGACATTTTCATCCTTAGTGAATTTCAGGTTGTCCAATGCCAGATGTGAACCATCAAAAGGATCTTTCACAATCCTGGTTATAGCCGCCGCCAGCTTGTCGTTATTGAACATGGGAACCTTTGACATTTTCACAGGATCTACAACAAACCATTGCTTTCCGGACGTAGTTTCATACATATACCAAAACTTGCTGCCCGTCTTCATCCAATGTGGATCCACTGCTGTGGAAAAAATCATTTTTTCCAGTTTTTTTGGAGAAAATCTTGCAGCCAGATCATAATTAGCCCGCTGGTGAAACTGCTGCTGAGCGGATGCCTGCATTATGATGCCGAAGAAGAAAAAAAGCAGAATGAGCTTTCTCATATATATCAGTTTTGGAATGCTATAAAGATAATGCCAAAATGTTTACATTCGGGGTGAATCAAATACAATGAAAAGAATTTTCAATCTGCTTATTTTACTCCTCATGCAGTACAAAATAGACGCACAGGATAAGGCGCTCACATTTCTTGCCCTTGGAGACTCCTATACGATTGGTGAGAGCGTCCCTATCTATGAGAATTTCCCATATCAGACTGTACAATTGCTTAGAAGGAGTGGTATAGCTGTTCACGCTCCTGAAATAGTTGCAAAGACCGGTTGGACGACGGATGAATTGATGGCTGGAATAGACAGAACAACTTTCGAAATAAGCTATGACATTGTCACCCTGCTAATTGGGGTCAACAACCAATACAGGGGAAAAGACCCCTCAACCTATGAAAAGGAATTTGAAAAATTATTGAACAAGGCCATCGCCTTTGCAGGAGGAAACAAACAACATGTTTTTGTGCTGAGCATCCCCGATTGGGGAGCAACGCCATTTGCAGCCAGCAGAGACAGGATAAAAATCGGAAATGAAATAGACCGGTTCAATTCCATCAACAAAACGATAACTGATGGAGCTGGCATTGCTTATATATCCATCACGGAAGGCAGCAGGGAAGCAACTTCCAACGCTTCGCTGGTAGCCAAAGATGGACTTCATCCTTCAGGACTTGAGTATGGGAGATGGGCAAAAAAACTGGCTGACGCCATCCTGCAATCAATCAGGCCATAACCAATTAAGAAGGTCTTTCACAATCTTGAAGGCAAAAAGTCCTACAAATACAGCGATGCCAACCCTGATTTCAGGCTTGTACTTTTGATAGATTTGCTTCAATTTATCCATGGCTTTTGATTTAAAAACTCTGACGATTTAAAGATACTGAGACATTTCAGCAGCATAGGCCGCTGCCTTCTGTCCTGCCACTGATGCAAAATCCCTCCCCGCCGAAGCATAGATGATATCCCTGCTGGAATTAACCAGTATACCCACATCTTTATTCATGGCTTTCTTCGAGATTTCTGCCAAACTCCCCCCCTGCGCACCCACGCCAGGAACCAGAAAAAAATGATCTGGCGCAATCCTTCTGAGGTTGAGAAACTCATCTGCCCGAGTGGCACCCACTACAAACATGAGGTTATTTGTTGTGCCCCAACCGGCAACTGTTCGAATTACATTTTCGTAAACCCGTTCTCCCCCATTCAACTCCTTCAGCTCAAAATCAGCTGCACCCGGATTGGAAGTGAGTCCGAGTACAATTGCCCATTTCCCTTCAAACTGTAAAAAAGGTTTCACGCTGTCTTCACCCATATAGGGGGCGATGGTGATGGCATCAAAAGGAAGATTCTGAAGAAAGGCAATGGCGTACTGCGTAGATGTGTTGCCGATATCGCCCCGCTTGGCGTCAGCTATCCTGAAATGTGTTTCTGGAATGTAGTTGACTGTTTTCTCCATGCTTTCCCACCCCTTCAAACCCTGGGCTTCGTAGAAGGCCGTATTGATTTTATAACCTACACAATAGGGCGCTGTTGCATCAATAATAGCCTTGTTGAATGCGAAAACCGGATCGTTTTCTTGATGCAAAAAATCTGGAATTTTAGCTGGATCTGTATCCAGCCCAACACACAGGTAAGTGCCCTTTGACCTGATCTGACTAACCAGTTCTGCTCTTTTCATTTTAATTTATTTTATTTGTTCAGATTGCACTTCAGCAGAAAACAATTCCTGGATAATCTCTTTTAGCGCCTCGCTAAATTGCCATATTTCAGTAAATGTGTTGTATAAGGGAACCGGTGCCAGCCTGATGACATTGGGTTCACGCCAGTCTACCATGAATCCTTTTAAAAATAATTGTTCATAAACCGCTTTCCCTTTTTCAGGAAACAAGAGCGAAAGCTGACAACCTCTGGAAGCGGGCGTAATGCACCTGAAGTGAGTTCCACCAAGGGCTTCAACCCATTCAGCGAGACACTGCTGCATGCGCTTCTGCTTCTCCAAAAGCAATTGCCAACCCGCAGCATCAAAAATTGAAAGGGAAGCCTGCAAAGCAGCAAGCAGCATAACCGGCGGAGTGCTTAACTGCCAGGCTGTGGCGTCAACTTCCGGCTCAAATCTTTCTTTCATCTGGAAACGGGATTCCTGTTTATTGCCCCACCAGCCAGTTAACCTTTGAATACCTTGCTGATTATGGTATTTTTCATGAATGTAGATTCCGCCTACTGCACCCGGACCACCATTGAGATATTTATATGAACACCAACACGCAAAATCAATTTCCCAGTCATGCAAAGCCAGCCGAACATTTCCTACTGCGTGCGCAAGATCCAATCCAACCAAGGCTCCAGCCCTCTTTGCGGCCTGGGCAACCGCACCCAGGTCAAAAAGCTGACCAGTATAAAAATTAATTCCCCCAAGGAAGACAAGTGCAATTTCACCAGAATGCCTATTGATGGCATTGATGATATCTTCATCCGCAATGGCTTCAAGATCTTTACCTGAATTAATCTCCACAATGATTTCATCCGGATTGAGTCCGAGATACGCAAGGTGTGACCTGACTGCATATTGATCGCTCGGAAACGCTTTCGACTCCATCAGAATTTTCCTTTTTTTCCCATCAGGACGGTAGAAACTCACCAGCATGAGGTGAATATTGACCGAAAGCTGATTCATGACAGACAATTCATGGGGGAGTGACCCGGTAATATCAGCCAGAGTGCCCAGGAGCCTATTGTGAATACTCATCCAGGAATCATCGCCCAGAAAAAAGGATTCAACGCCTTCCCTAGACCATTGTTCAAGAATACCATCAATTGCCTTGGCAGTAGATTTAGGTTGTAAGCCAAGTGAATTACCCAGGAAATAAATACGCTGCTTTCCTGCAGTTTCAGGAATTTTGAACTCATTTCTGAATTTACCGACCGGATCTGTACGGTCGTAATGTGCAGCCTGTTGTTGCCATGTTGCTTTGCTTTCCATAATCAAATACTTCCCGTTCTACCGCCATCAACAGGGATACAAATCCCATTTAGGTAAGCAGCTGCCGGAGAGGCTACAAATGCAGCAACAGCAGCTATTTCATGAGGCGCCCCAAACCTTTTTGCCGGAACAGAGGCTTGCATCTTAGCTATCATCGACTCTTTACTCACTAACTCCCTTTCTGCAAAACTCTGTGCAACAGCATCAAGCCTCGAGGTTGCAATAAATCCGGGCAAAAGGCTATTCACCGTGATGCCGAACTGAGCCAGCTCATTAGACATGGTTTTAGACCATGAAGCTACCGCTGCGCGAATCGTATTGGAAACACCGAGGTTATCAAGCGGTATGCGAACAGATGTGGAAATAATATTGATGATTCGTCCCCATCCCTTTTCTTTCATAGCAGGGATTACTGCCTGAGCCAGCATGTGGTTAACCACAAGGTGCTGGCGGAAAGCATTTTCGAATTCAAATGGCAGAGCAGTAGCAATCGGACCTGCTGCTGGGCCACCTGTATTGTTGATCAGGATATCTATGTTGTTTTCTACAGTAATCTGGCTCACCATATTTCCAAGCGCTGCAATATCCTGAAAATCAGCAATAAAAAATCGGTGTTGCTGACCATGTGATTGGGGTAATTCATCCAAAACAGCCTGCAATCGCGCTGCATTTCTGGCCAAAAGTAAGCACGATGCGCCAAGTGACGCAAGTTCCAGGGCAATTGCTTTACCAATGCCCTGAGAGCTACCGCAGATCAATGCAGTTTTACCTTGAAGAGAAAGTTCCATAAGTTATTATTCTTCGTCCATTTCATTTCGGATTTCATCCGAAACCTTAACAAGTATCTTATCGATCCGGTGCCCGTCCATATCGATAATCTCAAGAGCAAAGCCTTTCCAATCCAGGCGGTCACCTGTTGAAGGGATGCGCTCAAGGGTATGGAGGATGAAGCCTGCCAGGGTATCAAACTCTTGTTCACCCTCATTCATCCAATCTGCCTTTTCAAAACGTGTTAAAAAGTCATAGAAAGGAATCTGTGCGTCAACAAGGAATGAGCCATCCTCTCTCTCTACAATTTCAAACTCCTCACTGTCATTTTGCGGAAGTTCTCCTACAATAGCGCCCATGATGTCATTCAGGGTAACCAATCCGAGTAGTGTCCCATATTCATCCACTACAAAACTGGTATGTATCTTTGTTTGCTTGAATTTTTCCAGGAGCTTGTAAGGGGTTATATTCTCAGGAACAAATAAAGGTGTTTTCATCACCTGCTTGAATGATACATCATCTGGAGTGACGTACATATCCTTGATTGAAACAATACCTTTAATATTGTCTATAGATTTATCGCAAACGGGATAGATGGAATGCGGCTCACTTTCGATTTTCTCCCTTATATTGATTTCATTGTCATTGACATCAAACCATACTACATCACTTCTATGGGTCATCAGTGAAGTTACATTCCTGTCTCCCAGGTGAAAAACCCGCTGGATAATCTCCTGCTCCGTGGCTTCTATTGCCCCATGCTCAGTGCCCTCATTGATGATAGCCTTTATTTCTTCTTCTGTAACCTGACCCTCATCAGATTTCAATCTCATGATCTTGAGGATGAATCCGGAGAAATGAGACAAAAGCCATACAAATGGGTGAGCAAAAAGGGAAATCAACCGCATCGGAGCTGCTACACTTTTGGCAATACCCTCCGGATTGGCCAGTCCAATTCGCTTCGGAACAAGTTCTCCAAAAACCAGAGAGAAAAAAGTAACAAGGATTACAACAAGTGCTGTTGCAATTTCCTTGCTGTAGGTAGCCATCATTCCGCTGCCTTCAAAATATCCTGCAACATCATCTACAATTTTATCACCTGAATAGACACCGGTGAAAATACCAATGGTAGTGATCCCTATCTGAACTGTAGAGAGGAAAGATTCCGGTTTAACAGCAAGCTTAAGAGCCTGACCGGCTCTGCTATCACCTTTGCTGGCTTGACCTTCCAGTCTCGCTTTTCGGGCAGACACAAGGGCTATCTCAGCCATGGAAAAGAAACCATTCAATAGTATAAGGAAAAACAGAATAAGCAGCTCGTTCATATATTAGAATGAGGTAAAGATAAGGTCTGCTTAGCGAAACTTGCCCCAATTCTACCAAAAACTATCCCCAATATCCCCCCTGCCAGTATATCTGAAGGATAATGCACCCCTACATATACCTGTGAATAGGCAATTAAAGCTGCCCAAAGGAATAAAAAACCATAACCAGGGGAATATTTTTTGAATGTAAAAAAGACATATGTTGCGAAAGCAAAATGATTGAAAGCATGTGAGCTGGTGAAACTGCCATTTGCCCCACAATACCTTGCCAGAAAACGGATATTCCCTGCCATAAATGGATCCCTGCAGGGCCTTGGACGATCAAAATAATCCTTTATAAAATGACTGCTCAGGGCATCACAAAAGCCCACGAGTGCTATGCCTCCAAGTATCCACAACCAAGCCTTGTTACCCAGATATTGAAATGACATCAATATAATGAAAAGATATAAGGGGATGTGAAACACCGGCTCCCTAAATAATAGGGCAATACTATCGAACCAGGGGTGAATGAATTGTCTGTTCAGCAGAATCATAAGCTGATAATCCCAGTGCAGCAACTGCTGCAACCACGGAATCCCGGACGATTGCAAATGAATCATGCTGCAAAAATAAGCACAACAGCTCATCTTTTTCGTAACTTTGTACGTACTAATATAAATTACTTTGGCACTTATTAAGAGCATTTCAGGAATTAGGGGAACAATAGGAGGCTTGCCGGGAGAATCGCTTTCACCGTTGGACGTGGTAAAATACACTGCAGCTTTCGGGCAATGGGCAATTTCAGGCGGAAATAAAAAAATTGTCATAGGAAGAGATGGACGTATAAGCGGTCCGATGATTTCAGGATTGGTTACACAGACCCTTGTTGCACAGGGTATCGAGGTTATTGACCTGGGACTATCTACAACTCCTACTGTTGAATTTGAAGTAGTAGCGGAGCAGGCGGCCGGAGGTATTATCATTACGGCAAGTCACAATCCCAAAGAATGG
>JBDLTO010000187.1:0-10172 GCA_039805815.1 Bacteroidota bacterium
ATCAGCCCCCATCTTCCTGTTATTCGAAGCTTATATGGTAAAAGGTTGTTCAAGTATTGTAAAACTACGGCTTATCCTTTGATTTTAAATAGGTCAGATTCCTGATTTAACTGTAACTTTAACCCCGGTTTTGCAATTTAAATAAATATGTCGGAAGCCAACATCAAACAAAGCAGATTTAAGCGCCTCACAAACAGGTATCGTTTGGTCATCATGAATGATCATACCTATGAGGAAGTGGTGACTTTCAAGCTAACGAGGCTTGGCGTATATATCGTATCATGCTTCCTTTTTGTGTTATTGGTGGGATTGACAACAGCCCTTATTGTATTTACGCCATTGAAATATTACATACCGGGGTACGGTAATCAAGCAGAGCGAAGGGAATTGACAAGGCTGAAGCTTAGGGCTGATGAAATGGAGCAGATGATGCAACACAGGGAAGCCTATTGGGAAAACGTCAAGAATGTATTATCCGGCAAAGCGGAGTTGATTCTTGATACTGCTATTATTTCGCTGCCTGAGCTGGAAGAGTCCACGTACTAATATGCACGATTCCAAAAATAGCCTCTCGAAATATGCAGGCTTGGGAGCCCAGTTGTTTTTAACCATGTTGATAGCATTATTTATTGGTATGAAAACAGACAGCTGGATTGGGTTTGAGATGCCTTTGCTTATCTGGATATTACCACTCCTTGTGATTCTTGGTACACTTGTTAAAATCATTATTGAAACCAATAAAAAGAAACCATGACCTTAAGTAAAGCATTGAGGCCTATTATAATACTTTTTGTAGCAGTCAATTTGCTTGGCATAACCTTTTATACAAATTTTGCAACAATTGGGTTAGACTCAGATGTTTTCCTGGTTGGCAATCTCTTTGTTTGCGCAATCACCGTATTGTCTTTCTGGATGTTGCTGCGTGGCATGAAAGCCAGAACTACTGCGGGATTTCTTTCCTCGGTTTACAGTTCCTTCATCATCAAGCTGGTTATATCCGGTTTGCTTGTTGTTGCATATGCCAAACTGAAGGGTGCCGCTATGAATACACCGGCTGTATTTTCAAGTCTTTTTCTTTACCTGATTTATACATTTCTGGAAGTACGGGGATTACTTGCTTTGATCAGGAAAGATTGAAAATGTCTAAAAAAGAGTCACCACTGGGTTCACTGGCAGACTTCCTGCCGCAAGGGGCTTTCCCCATGGTTGAACCTTTCCTTTTACAATACAAGGTACATCTTACAATTACCCGCAACAGGGCTTCTGTGCTGGGAGATTACCGCAATGCAGTTGCAGGAAAAGCTCACCGCATTTCTGTTAACGGAAACCTGAATCCTTATGCCTTCCTTATTACTTTGTTACATGAGCTGGCACACCTCATTACGTTTATAAAATTCGGACATAGGGTATCGGCGCATGGCCGGGAATGGCAAATGGAATTTGCGTTACTGCTCAAACAGTTTCTATTGTCGGGTTTTTTTCCTGAAGATATCGGCCTTCAGTTGAATAAGTCATTAAAAAGTCCGGCTGCAAGCTCTTGTGCAGATACTGGACTAATGCGAGTATTGCGAAAATATGATCCAATCAAAGATGGGCATTGCCTTGTAGAGGAACTTCAGCCCGGGGAACTTTTTGAGATAACAAAAGGTAGGGTTTTCAGGATGGAGGGCCAACAACGCAAGCGATTCAAGGCGCTGGAACTCTCTACGAAACGTTTGTATTTGTTTAGTCCTGTTTACGAAGTAAAGAAAGTTTTATTCTCAGAGTGATTTCATCATCCAAATATCACAGCCGAAATGGCCTGTGTTCCCAAGAGGAGCCTCCAAATGGGTAAAGCCAAACTGTTCATAAAGTCCAACCGCCTTATTTAACTCGGGCATCGATTCGAGATAAATGGATTTATAGCCCAACTCCCTTGCAGCAGATATGCACCTTTTCATCAATGCTGCTCCTAAGCCCATCCCCCTTGAATCCGGCAAAAGGTAAAGCTTTACAAGCTCACAGGTACCTGCCGGTAATCCTTGGCTGGGGAAAATACCGCCACCTCCAAGCAGCCTGTTTTCTTCAGCTGCAATAAAATAGATGGAACCTGGAGCACGGAATAATTCGAACAGGTGGTCTGTTGTGGGGTCAAAATAAACTGTACCGGGTTTATTTGCTCCAAATTCAGCAAGGCATGAACGAATGATTGAGGCAATTTCAAGATTATCTGTGGGAATAATTTCCCTGATGGTAATCACAGCATCCATTGCGCAAAGTTAACATACCCAAATTAATAATAGCAGTTGTCTTTTATTGGCTCTCTTTGCTATTGATCAACTTATCCATGACGTCAAGATGGGGTAGGGTAATGACTGAAAGGAAAATGAAAATAAATGGCAAAGGGTCCATGTTCAGGCCTGTACCTTTCCAAATGAATGCCATAAATACAAATCCTACCACAGCAAGGAAAGTCATGGGTATCGCATTTTTCCACATCGCTGCTGGAGTTGGGGCAGCCTCATGATTTTGCTCGTTGAGGAAATTAAAGATGATTTCAAATGACCTAATGGCATGCCATCCTCCGAAATACAACGCAAATGCAGGTAAAAGTGGAAGGTATGCTATCAGAATTATGATGATCAGGAGGTTAGCAATGTGACTTATTTTAATATGCCAATGGTTTTGTCTGTGTGCAATCATGATACTTATTGTACAAAGCAGCAAAATGGAAACAGCTATGAAAATACCCGATTGTTTGAAGAATTCGAGTATTGTAATTGCATTAGCCGATTGATTGGTGATGCGCAATACCAATTGTGTAGTTTCTTCAGCATGAGTCAGTAACAGAATTAATAAAATCAGGCTTCCCCATAGAAAACGACTCAATGTCCAAAGCCAGGTTTTTTTTGCAGCGTGTAAGTCTGTTTCTCCAAAATGCCAGGCTGAAATCAATAAAAATATGATCAGACTAATTCCCGGTAATTTTATCCAGCAATATGAATAAAAAAAGCTGACAGCCACATAACGTAACAGAAACCCCGGGATTGTAAATTTTTTTTTGGCATACGCGGCACTGGCTCTTGCTACATGATGATCAAGCGCACCATGAGGTATGCCAGCTGATCCAATCATCAAAACAAAATAAAATACCTGCCATCCCATGGGAATGCTGCCTGCTATCAATTGCCAGCAAAGCAAAATAATTCCGGCAACAGCATTAATCCATGTTATTTTATCGAAAATAGGAAGGGTTCGCATATTTTATCATTTTGTGGCTAAAAAAAGGGCCTATGTAAAAACATAGGCCCGGATATTTCTTGCGTGTTTCCCTTATTTAGATGCAGAACGGCTGAGGGCATAGATTACAAGACCGAAACCAATCTTGTTTACGGCATCACCAATGTTGTAGATGATGTCCATATTCAATCCGCCAATGCCGAGTGATTCAGCTGGCATACCGAAAAGACCACCGGGAGTACCTACGATGTAGCCAAGTGGATAGATAGCCCATCCAACGAGTACAAACCATCCAAGTGTTTTGTTTGCTTTTGCAACTGCAGGAGATGCTGCTGTAGCCAATTTAGCTACTTCACCAAACCATACGAGATAAACAATGTAGAAGTAAGCAGCGCCACTGATTACACCCCACAATACGCTCGAATCGCTGTAGATTGTTTCTCCGAAATAACCAGTAACAAGCATTACAACAGAAGCAAGGATAAGTTTCCAAAGCAGGCCTACAGTTCCGCCAGACTTTTTAGTGATGAGGTAGAATTCAACACACATCAAAGGTACAGTAAGCAACCAGTCAACATAACGGAAGAAGGTCGGAGAATCACCACCTGTTTCCAGGTTGTAACCTCTCATGTAATAATAATGCACAGCAGCAATGAACGTAATCAATCCGGATACAAGAACAGATGTCCTCCATTCTTTTTCCGTATTGTTTAATTCAAAGAAGAAAAAGACAGAAGCAGCCATCATGGCCATGGTGCCAATAAAGAAAGTAAAGGCTACGTAGTTGTCTGCAGCAATGGCAGCATCGAGAAAAAATGGACTCATTGTGTATAGTTTTGGTTAAAAAATGACAAGGTTATTCCTACACACGTTTCAGCAATCGCAAGATAAACTAACGCAGACTGTTTTAAATTGTTTAATATTTTTTAAAAAAAGTTTAGACTTTTTGAAAATCATCGTGTATTCTTAACACTAACTAGTGGATAAATTCTATTTTTTTAGTTCATTGATTTTGTTTCGAAGTTGTTGATAGTCAGGACTTATGAGCTCTGCTTTTTTGATTTTACCCATTATGCCAAGAAGGGCCTCCGGCATGATGATTTTTTTTTGAATTTCGTCTTCTACCACGTCAGGGAACTTAACAGGGTGAGCTGTTCCTAAAATAATGCCTGGTTTTTTTCCATTTTTGGTTTTCCACGCTGATAAAGCTGCATAGGCTACCGCAGTGTGTGGGTCCATGATAAAATCAAGTTTATTCGCAGCTGAACGTATGGTATCACGGGTTAGTGTATCGGTGATTGAAAAACTGCTTACATTTTCTCTTATCTCAGCTTCGCGTCCTTTAAAAAGTTCTTGTATTCTGGTGAAATTACTTGGATTCCCCACATCCATTGCGTTAGATATGGTAGAAACGGATGAAGCCGGTAGGTATTTGCCACTTTCAAGGTAGTTTGTAAATACCCTATTGGCATTACATGCAGCAATAAAATGTTGAACAGGTAATCCGGCTTGTTGGGCAACCAGTCCTGCACAAAGATTCCCAAAATTTCCGCTTGGTACGGCAATAACAGGCTGGTCGGCTTCACTCCATTGAGCCATACCGATGGCATAATATATTTGTTGGGAAAGCCACCTGGAAATATTGATGGAATTTGAAGAGGTCAGAAGTATGCCTTTTTTCAATTCTTCATCTTTGAAAGCTTCTTTAACAAGCCGCTGGCAATCGTCAAAGTCGCCTTCAACTTCAAGTGCATGGATATTGCCACCATGGGTTGTGAGTTGTTTTTCCTGCACTGGGCTAACCTTTCCGGATGGGTAAAGGATGACCACTTCAGTTCCGGAGACTCCATGGAATGCATCTGCCACAGCACCGCCAGTATCGCCACTGGTAGCTACCAGAACAATGATTTTTTGACCACCTGCAGCAGCGAAATGCCCCATGACCCTACTCAGAAATCTGGCACCAAGATCTTTGAATGCAAGCGTTGGCCCGTGGAATAATTCAAGACACCAATTTTCATCATCAATTTTTCTGAGGGGAAACTCAAATGACAGCACTTCTTGCATGATATCAAATAAGGCAGTACCTGTCAGACTATCACCTACAAAGGGTTGCATGATTCTGAAACCAATTTCAGCTTTAGACAGATTAGGTAGTGTCTTAACAAACGCTTTTTCCCATTGCGGAATTTGTGATGGAAAATAAAGTCCGCCTCCAGGAGGCTGGCCCTCTAATGTTGCTGTTCTGAAGTCTGCCTTTTCTGTAGGATTACTGATGTTATAGTAAATCATAATAAGGTTTCTGTTATGGTGATGCCTTTTTGATTCAGTTTGGTTAGATAAGTCCTGAAATCAATTCCGATTTCCTTGTAAATCTCCTGCATGACCTTTTCCACTTCCAATGCCGTCTGTTGGCTTTTGCTCAGCATGAAGATTGACGGTCCGCTTCCTGAAATACCTCCTCCAAGAGCACCTGCTTCAAGGCAGGCTTTTTTGATCCGGTCGAAGCCGGGGATCAAAATGCTTCTGGCGGGCTCAATGATAACATCCTCAAGTGATCTGCCTATGAGCTCATGGTCTCCCTGCATCAAGCCGGCAACAAGGGCAGCAATATTGCCCCATTGTTTGATGGCAAGTTTGAGTGGAACTTCTTTTTTCAAGATTTGTCTCGCATCCGAAGTGCGAACTTCTATTTGTGGATGAACAACAGTGATAAACATATCCGGAGCATGAAGACTTACTACATCTAGCGGAAGGATTGAGCGGATGAGGGTAACCCCACCTAACAAGCAGGGTGTGATATTGTCTGCATGTTTAACGCCGCTAGCAACTTTTTCACCAAACATGGCAAAGCGAATCAGATCGTTTGAACTAAAACTTTTGCCAAGCAGTTGATTGGCTGCAAATACAGCCCCTGCTGCACTTGCAGCACTTGAGCCGAGTCCGCTCCCGGGCATGATCCTTTTGTCTATTGTAAGTTTCAAACCTGACGCATCATTAACTTGTTCCAGCATAGCAATCAATGCTGCTCCTGCTACATTTTCTTCAGGAATGGTAGGTAGTCCGTACCCATCGACGTGCTGAATCAGCAATCCTGGCTGTTCATGCAATTCGAGTGTCATCACATCATATGGTGCTTCCAGTGCCAATCCGAGTACATCAAATCCGCATACCAAATTGGCAATGGTTGCAGGAGCTTGTATGGTGATTTTTTTCATTGGTTATCTGTTTATTGTTCTGAGGATATCAGCAAAAACGCCACTTGCTGTTACTGCTGCTCCAGCTCCGGCTCCTTTGACCACCAATGGCTGCAAAGGATATCTTTCTGTGTAGAAAAGTACAATATTGTCTTTGCCATAGAGGTGATACATTTCACTTGACGGCTGAATATGCTGGAGTCCAACACTGGCTTTGCCTTCAGCAAATGTTGCCACAAATTTCAGTTTGGCATTTTCATTTTCTGCGGTATGAAGCAGACTTCGGAAATGTGATTCGTATTTTTCAAGAGAAGCATAAAAATCATCCACAGAACCTTCCATACAGGCTGCAGGCAGGAATGCATTACATGAAATATCCTCCATCTCCATTGGCTGTCCAGATTCTCGTGCAAGAATCATGATTTTGCGCATCACGTCTGTACCACTAAGGTCAAGCCTGGGATCCGGCTCTGTATATCCTTCATCTTGTGCGGATTTTACAACCGAGGCAAAACTTTTTTTGCCATCATAGTTGTTGAATACAAAATTCAGGGTACCGCTCAAAACCGCTTCTATGCGCAGAATTTGGTCTCCGCTTTTTATGAGGTCATTTAATGTTCCAATAACGGGAAGAGCCGCACCCACATTGGTTTCAAAAAGAAACCTACAATTGTATGCAAGTGCCAGCTGTTTCAACTCCCGGTATTTTTCGTACTTATCAGATGCAGCAATTTTATTGCATGCAACCACTGACATTGATTTTTTCAGTAATCTGGCGTATAAGTCAGGTATTTCTTTATTGGCGGTAACATCAACCAGAACAGAGTTGCGCAGGTTAAGCTTTGTTATCTCATTTGCAAACAAATGCGCATTGGCATTTTCACCTTTGTTGAGCATTGCCTCCCAATGCATTGGGTCAATTCCAGTTGGATCAATACACATCTTTCTGCTGTTACTGATGCCAGCGAGAATAATGCGAATATGTTGTCTTTCTGCGAGCATTTGAATCTGGCTGCTGAGTTGCTCCAATAATTTTTTACCTACATTACCGGTGCCTGCAATGAAGAGGTTTACTTCCTTGAAAGTGTGTTCAAAGAAAGCTTCGTGCAGCACATTTAAAGCTTTGTTCTGATCAGCTTCACCCACAACCGCTGAAATATTCCTCTCATTGGATCCTTGTGCAATGGCAAGAATGTTGATGCCGTTATTTCCCAATGCTCCAAACATTCTGCCACTGATCCCGGGGTGGTTGCGCATGTTTTCACCTATCAGCTCGAGTAAGGCAACAGGTGACTGATACTGAATCGGTTTAATCACTCCTTGAACTATTTCCTTTTCAAATGCTGTAGTTAATGTACCAGCGGCATTGCCACACTGGTCTTTTTGTACTGCAATACAAATGGCATGTTCAGATGCTCCCTGAGAAATCAGGCTGATATTGATTTCTTTCTTGTAAAGAGCTGCAAATACACGTTGCGCAAATCCGGCAACACCTATCATGCCACTTCCTTCTATGTTGATGAGTGCATATCCAGAAACAGCAGTAATTCCGGTAATCATACCCCTTTCCGGCATGTCTGAACCGCTTGTAATTTTGGTCTCATTTTGCTTTCGGGACTTGACAGTAATCTCAAGTTGATGTTTCCTGGCCCAGGCAATGAGGTCAGCTGAAATACTGTTTGCAGTATGCCTCGACAATTCAACAGCTTCATCGTGCGTCAGGCAGCTGATGTCTTTTGCGTGTTTAACAGAATGTCGGTCTGCTGTCACAAAAGGTAACTCCTCCACCATGCAGGTTATCTGAGTTACTCTACCTGCCAGTTGATGGAATGCCGGATGGAAAATATTTCGGTTGTCGGCCAGTATGATCAATGTTGCAACAGGTTCCCCCATGTTCAGTTCGGCGGTTGAAGGAATCTCCAATGCTTTACAGGCTGCATGGCATAGCTGAACCATGATCAACGCAGGTATTGAGCTGATGAGCTGAAGTGTTTTAGCCGGACATTCTCCTAATAGCTGAATGCCTTTGCAAAGGTCATCTATGTCATTGAATTTTTTTCGGATAAAGCTGAGGGTTGTGCCTTGATGGATAACAGGAACTACCTCTCTTGCCAGCTGAAGATATCCTATTTCCAGCTCGGTGAGCAATGCCGAAAAATCAGTATCGTCATCAGCGGCACTTTGTGCAATGGCTTCCAGCTGCTTTTCAGTAGTGAGCCTTCCAGTTATCAGTAGCATGCAGCTACTTTCCTGAAGTAGTTTTGCTGATTGCCGTAAAAGCGCCATCATGCCTTTTGCATCTCCAAGCAATTCACCTTTGATGTGGATTATGTGCATATATAAAGTATAAAAAGTAATAAGATTGAGGTGAGCATTATTTTTTCTTTGCTGCTCAAAGCCGAAGCCCTTTGGTAATATCATGAAGTTCAACCCTTAACGGGTTGTTGTGTAGGTTGCAGTCGTTGCCTGTATGAACAGGTTGGAAATTAAATGGTATGTATGGACTGCTTTCATTGATTTTCTAGAATACAAAATTAAGCATTATTCTGGAATTGTTGATTTTTATTTAATTTTACGTCAGGATTGCCGCCTTTTCCCTAATTAATTTCGCACATGAGTACAAATTTATCAACTGAACTTTCAAGGTTCAACAGTGAGGTTGGCATTCGTTACCAGCTTTATAACAGCCTCTTTACTTCACTACCGTTCCACAGGATAGAAAAAACGGGCATTCTTTTATCACTTTTACTTTCAAATTGTGAAGAAGGTTATAAAAGGAAGATGAGTCCAGAAGAAATCCTAAAAGATTTTTTCAGTAGGCATACTGCTTATACCTCAGAGCAGCAACAGCTGGACCTGCTGTTTCGCTTTGTTCAGTACACAGAGCGTCAGGTGGTACTTTTTGACGCCCTGGAAGATGCCGCTTTTCCGCGTTTGAATGACATGAAGGGTGCAGGTACACTCAAGCATTTGGAAACAGAAGTGACGCAACACGGTAAAGAAAAGCAGCTTGAAAAAAAATTGAAAGATTTTTCAGTCAGGATGGTACTCACAGCCCATCCCACTCAGTTTTATCCAGGTTCTGTATTGGGAATTATCAACGACATGGCCAGGGCCATTGCAGAGAATAACCTCAACCAGATCAATATTTTTTTGCAGCAGTTGGGTAAAACACCTTTTTTCAAAAAACAAAAACCTACCCCATACGATGAAGCAGTCAGCCTGATCTGGTATCTTGAAAATGTGTTTTACCAGTCGAGCGGACGTATTGTTAATACCCTTGTTTCCCAGTTTCGAGATTTGTATAATGAGGAAAATCCAGTAATACGCATGGGATTCTGGCCGGGTGGAGACCGGGATGGCAACCCTTTTGTAACTGCAGATATTACTCTTAAAGTTGCAGAAGCATTGCGTGGAAGTATCATCAAGTGTTACTACCTAGACATCCGAAAATTAAGACGCAGACTCACTTTTGATGGGGTTGAAGTTCGCCTGCAAGAGCTGGAAAAAAAGCTGTACGACAATATTTTTATCCCTGGATACCATGCAGATCTTAAAGTATCCTACGTACTAGATCAGCTCAATGCTATCAGGGAGATTTTAATTCACAGCCACAACGGTCTTTTTCTGAACATGCTGGAATCACTGATTCATAAGGTACATCTGTTCGGACTTCATTTTGCTACCCTTGATATCCGTCAGGATAGCTCAGTTCATGAGCGGGTTATTGGAGCAATCTGCAGATGGCAGGGGAGG
>JBDLTO010000188.1:0-2804 GCA_039805815.1 Bacteroidota bacterium
ATGACAAGGGCATCTAGCCCATGTCATTTGTAGCAACCCCCGCCTCGGACTCAAAATGTATTCAAAGAGAATATTGAGTTCAAAGGGGCAAAAAATGGTCAACGTTATTTAGGCATTGACAACTTGTCACTCGTCACTCTTCCCTTGTCACTCTTCCCTATTCCCCGTATTTCACTAACTTTGCGGCCTTATGAGTCAACATTTATCCGAACAAGAAATCATCAGAAGAGAAAAACTTACTGCAATTCAGGCACTGGGCATCGATGCATACCCAGCCCCTGCTTATCCCGTAAATATTACTGCCGCCAGCATCAGAGAAGGTTACAAGGGTGAAGAGAATAAAGCTGATTATGCAGAAGTTTGCCTGGCCGGACGACTTATGGGTGTTCGGGATATGGGAAAGGCCTGCTTCGGGGTTCTACAGGACCATACCGGGAAAATGCAGATATATGTGAGAAGGGATGATATCTGCACAGGAGACGACAAAACTTTTTATGACCAGGTCTGGAAAACATTGGATATAGGAGACATCATCGGTGTGCAGGGTTATGTTTTCACCACCAAAACGGGTGAAACATCCGTACATGTCAAATCCCTAACCCTACTCAGCAAATCCCTGAAACCATTGCCAGTAGTGAAGGAGAAAGAAGGTGAAACCTTCGATGCCGTAACAGATCCTGAATTCCGCTACAGGCAACGTTATGCTGACCTGATCATCAATCCGCAGGTCAAGGAAACATTCCTGAAGCGTTCTAAACTCATCAACTCGATAAAACAATTCCTGAACGAAAGAGGAGCCATTGAAGTGGACACCCCGGTTTTGCAAAGCATCCCGGGTGGGGCATCAGCACGCCCTTTCATGACCCACCACAATGCCCTGGATATTCCCATGTACATGCGCATCGCGAATGAACTTTTTCTCAAAAGATTAATCGTAGGCGGCTTCGACTGGGTATATGAGTTTTCGAGGAATTTCAGGAATGAGGGAATGGACCGCACCCACAACCCCGAATTTACAGTATTGGAATTCTATACAGCCTATAAGGACTACCTCTGGATGATGGATACAACAGAGCAATTGTTGGAAAAGGCTGCAATAGATGTAAATGGAACAACGGAAGTAGAAGTAGGTGGCAAGCCTATCAGCTTCAAAGCCCCATTCAGAAGGGTAACCATGTACGACGCCATCCAAGAACATACAGGATTCGATATCAGCGAAATGGATGAGGACGGACTGAGAAAGGTATGTAATGACCTCGGCATAGCAGCAGATAAAAACTGGGGAAAAGGAAAATTGATTGATAACATTTTTGGAGAAAAATGTGAACACCATTATATCCAACCCACATTCATCACAGACTACCCGATTGAGATGAGTCCGCTTACCAAGAAACACCGCAGTAAAGCAGGACTTGTTGAGCGCTTTGAGTTGATGGTGAATGGCAAGGAGATAGCCAATGCCTATTCTGAGTTAAACGATCCGATAGACCAGCGTGCACGTTTTGAAGATCAGGTAAAACTGATGGAACGCGGGGATGATGAAGCCATGTTCATCGACCACGATTTTCTGCGCGCATTGGAATATGGCATGCCGCCTACTGCAGGGATCGGGTTTGGTATAGACAGGCTTTGTATGCTGCTGACCAACCAGCCCTCTATCCAGGATGTGCTGCTCTTCCCGATGATGAAGCCGGAGTAGGTTTTATGTATTTTCGTCATGGTTTAAATAACAAACAGCATGAACGAATCAACCAAATCAGACGAAAGGATTGCAAAGATGTCTTTTGCTTCCGTATACCCGTATTACGTTACCAAGGTGGAGAAAAAAAATCGCACAAAAGATGAGCTGGATGAAATAATCTGCTGGCTAACAGGATTCGACCAAGCCAAGCTACAGCAACTGATTGACGAAAAAGTAACCTTTGAAAAGTTTTTCGAGCTGGCAACACTGCATCCCAATGCACACCTGATTACCGGACTTATTTGTGGCTACAGGGTTGAAAACATCGAGAATCCGCTAACCCAAAAAACAAGATATATGGATAAGTTGGTGGACGAACTCGCAAAAGGCCGGAAAATGGAGAAAATCAAACGTGAAGTATGAGGTGGATCAGTTAAAATATGATTTTTTTTTCTTAAATTCTCTCTAAGAACAAACATCCTTTAACCAATGAATTCATCGAAGCTGAAAAGAGAAATTAAAATCAATATCAAACGGCAAATCAAAGATGCCATCCTAATCACAATAGGTATTTTCTCTGCGGCATTCGGCTTCAAAGGTTTTCTGCTTACCAGCCAATTTATTGATGGCGGTGCAACAGGCATATCCTTACTCATATCAGCTCTTACAGAAATTCCTCTTTCAATTTTAATCATTGGTATAAACGTGCCTTTTATTATTCTGGCTTATCGCATCATCAATCCCCACTTTGCCATAAAAGCTGCACTATCAGTAACCGGATTAGCCATCGTACTGGCTTTGGTAACTTTCCCTATTGTAACGCAAGACAAATTACTTGTAGCTGTCTTCGGTGGTTTTTTTCTTGGTGCTGGGATAGGCTTTGCAATCAGGGGCGGCTCTGTCATTGACGGCACAGAAGTATTGGCTATTTACCTGAGTAGAAAAATCGGTGCCACCATTGGTGATATCATCCTGATCATCAATGTCATCATTTTTTCAACTGCCGCTTACCTGCTTGGCGTGGAAATAGCTCTTTATTCAATGATTACATACCTGGCTGCATCCAAAACCCTGGACTTCATTGTGGAAGGTATAGAAGAATATACAGGCGTAACTATTGTAG
>JBDLTO010000189.1:0-2802 GCA_039805815.1 Bacteroidota bacterium
GCCTCAGATATGGCATTTTACTTTTCTTATCCCTTCTTATTGCTGCAAGTTCTATGAGTATTTTATGAGCCAGGTCAAGTGCAAGAGGCATGTAGTTTTCTGTTTCAGTTGTTGCATAGCCGAACATCATACCCTGATCTCCAGCTCCCTGGTCTTCTTTTTTCTGTCTTTCTACTCCGCGGTTAATGTCATCAGATTGCTCGTGAATAGCTGAAAGGATGCCACAAGAGTTAGCCTCAAACATATATTCACTCTTGGTATAACCAATTTTGGCAATTACCCCTCTCGTAATTTTTTGTACGTCAAGTGTGCAGTTGGCTTTAACTTCACCAGCAAGTACAACTTGGCCTGTAGTAACCAAAGTTTCACAGGCAACTTTTGCCATTGGATCAAAAGCAAGAAAATTGTCGATTAAGGCATCAGAAATCTGATCAGCAACTTTGTCTGGGTGTCCCTCAGATACACTTTCGGATGTGAATAGGTAAGGCATGATTTTATTGATTAGATGGCAAAGATAATGTCTAAAGTTAAAGCTTTGAGTAAACTACCCTTAATTTAATCTTGTCACTTGCATGATTTCCTCCGCCAAGAACAATATTGCCCCTGCTGAGATTATTCAAGGCAAATGTAATAAAGAGATCTTCATAACGCAAACTGAAAGGTGCAAACAACTTTAGCTGCAGGTTTGGATTATTTCTGGTAACTATACCCTGCATATACCTGGTGATATTCATTTTATATGCAGAAACGAAGTTGTTATTTCGATCAGCAATGTATCTTCTCTGTCCGCCGAATAAATAAGATTCAAATTTTCCATTCAGAAAACCATCAGAGAGGAAAGGCAATACTCTTCTGCTTGCGGAATCAAACATTTCTAAATAAAGGTACTCAGGTGTTGTAAAAATATTGGGCCTCCTTCCCGGCGTAGGAACTTCTTGCATCGATATTTCAGCCAAGTGTACTATTACATTACCTTTTTTCTGTTTAAACTCGTCAATTCCAGGAAATTTCAACATGGAATAAGTACCTGGGTCGGCTTGAATGTAAAGCAGACTATCACCTCTTGGACGTAAACCAATGTGTGATGACGCTTCACTTCCGTTATATGCTCTAACTATGTTATTTACACCTGCACCTCCATATAAAGTATTGAATGTGAAGTCTTTATGAGTAGTGTCTGTTTTACCATCTTTTTTATACTTGTAATAGAGTCTGAGATAGGTAGCAGTATCACTCATTGCAAAACTCATGAGTGCGTTAGCCTGGGTTCCTGATGTTTGGGGAACTAAGGCAAATCCTTTAATGAAGTCCCGGTATAATGAATCATTTTTGTATGGACTTAAACCAGACGTATCAAATGATAGGAGTGAACGTCCAAAATTAGTGTTCAATCTTACACGAAGCTGACGATCGATATTTTGCTTAAAAAGATACAAAGAGTCGTTCAGTTCTGAAGGGCTGAATGATTTAGATCCCAGTAATTCACCATATCTAACAGATTTTCCGGTATTGTAAACTGTATCAGTTTTGAGAAGTTCTGTAACACGATGAACATTAACTTGTTGAATGGCATTTGTATCTCCAAATGTATTGGTCCAACGTAAACATAAAACAACTGAATCAAATACCAGGCTGTCTCTAACTGCTTCAAATGCAAATGGGAAGCTTTCTGGCTTAACTTCGAAAAAGATGGAAGCTGTGGTTTTGCCAAATTGGGGGTCGTTTGATATATGCCCGAGAATGAACTGTCCAACATTCCCATTGATATCCCTTCCCAATTTTGGAAGAAGGGAATCCGGAGTCAAAAATGTTGATGCAACAACTTCGAATGTAGTATCAAAAGTAGTGATGTTGTCTATTGCAGGGAGTAAATCAGCTCCAATGTCAGTACTTTTAATTTTGGTACATCCAAATATGAGGCTTACTGATACTGCTAAGATTATTTTTTGAATCGGAAATCGATATCTCACTTGGTTCTTTTTTCTTTTCCTGTTTAGGATTACTTATTTGCAAGGTCGCTATACAATTGTAAATACTCTGTTAAATCAGCATCCGGGTTAAACTGGATAACTTTTTTGCCTTTTACTTTTGAAAAAATATCAAGCAATTGTTGATCTATCTGGTCATCACCGAATGATAATGCATCAGCATAATAACCACCTCCATGCATCATAGCATAGTTGTTATTATCTTTAAAAGGTTCCATTTCCTTTTCTTTTATTGCTGCATTTAACATACACAATTTTTGGAAATCGGGCCCGAGATTCTGGTCAAATGTTTTTTGTCCTACCGTAAAAAGAATTTTGGAATTACTGAAAACAGGTTCTTTCTTGTAAGCTGTCTTCAGGAATAATGGAATCAACCCAGTCATCCATCCTGAACAATGAATTACATCTGGTGGCCACCCAAATTTTTTTACTGTTTCAATGGCTCCTTTACAGAAGAAAATGGACCGTATTCCATTATCATCAAACCACTCATCCTCTTCCCCATTGAAAACAAACTTTCTTTTGAACATTTCTTCGTTATCGAGAAAATAAACCTGTAAACGGGCATTGGGAAGGGAGGCTACCTTAATTTGAAGCGGATAATCATCATTTTCAATAGATATATTGATGCCAGACAACCTGACTACCTCATGAAGCCTGTGGCGTCTTTCATTTATTGTTCCGAAACGAGGCATGATACACCTTATTTCATAACCACTGTCATTGGCTTTGATAGCTAATTTGTTCACAATCTCCGAGAACTCAGTAAGTTCAAGGTAAGGTGACATTTCATTAGCAATAAACAATATTCTTT
>JBDLTO010000190.1:0-7048 GCA_039805815.1 Bacteroidota bacterium
CGTCTGAATCCAGGTGTGAAAGGATGGCAGCTGCAACTTGCATACCTGCAAGAATGCCCTCCTCCTTGATTAACAACCCCATTTCTCCCCTTACCCTTGTCGGAATAACTGCAAGCGTTGAATGGTCTCCGGGACCAATATCTTCCTGGAGGGCCAGACTGATAAAAGTCGATAACCTGCTTTCACTGATTTCCATCTCATGAAGATAAATTGAAATGAAGTAATTTTGGAGCATGAACAAGAATAAATGTATACTCGTGATCATGGACGGTTGGGGTCATGGCGCAGTTAAGGATAGCGATGCGATTCAACATGCGAAAGTCCCTTTTGTACAATCACTTTACACAAAGTATCCCAATACAACACTCACAACCTGTGGCGAGCTTGTTGGATTACCAGATGGACAGATGGGTAACAGCGAAGTTGGACATTTAAACTTGGGAGCAGGCAGGATTGTTTACCAGGAACTGCAGCGTATCAATGTAGCAGTTAGGTCTGGCGAACTATCAAAAAATGAATCCCTCCTTTCGGCTATTCACTATGCCAAAAGAAATAATAAAAAGCTACACCTCATTGGATTGGTTAGTGATGGCGGAGTTCATTCCCACATCAATCACTTAAAAGCCCTCACCGATATTTGCCAGAAAGAATCTGTACAACAGGTATTTATTCATGCATTCACTGACGGTAGGGATACCGATCCAAAGAGCGGACTCGGTTTTATACAGGAGCTTGAAAACCACCTGCAAAATTCCACAGGAAAAATTGCATCAGTTACGGGAAGATACTATGCAATGGATAGAGACAAGCGCTGGGAGAGGGTTAAACTAGCCTATGATGCCCTAACAAAAGGTATAGGTACCCAAGCAACCCATGCGGCAGCTGCCATTGAATCTGCCTATGCAGCAAACATTACGGATGAATTTATCAAGCCCGTTATCATCAATGCTGATGACAAACCAATAGGACTAATCGAAGAAGGTGATGCTGTGATCTGCTTTAACTTCAGAACAGACAGATGCAGGGAAATAACAGAAGTGCTGACCCAACAAGACTTCCCAGAATTCAACATGCATAAGCTGGCATTGGAATACACCACCATGACAGAGTACGACAATACCTATAAGAATGTTCATGTTATATTCAGGAATGATAACCTGAACCACACCCTGGGTGAAGTGCTGGAACAATATGGTAAAAAACAAATTCGGATTGCTGAAACTGAAAAATACCCCCACGTCACCTTCTTTTTCAGTGGCGGACGTGAAAAACCTTTTGAGGGCGAAAGCCGGATTATGGTTCCATCGCCCAAGGTAGCAACATATGACCTGCAACCAGAAATGAGTGCTTTGGAATTAACTGAGAAAATTATTCCTGAAATTCAGGCAAAAAGTGCTGACTTTATATGTCTCAATTATGCAAATGCTGATATGGTGGGGCATACAGGCGTTTGGGAAGCTGCTATCAAAGCCGTTGAAACGGTTGACAGCTGTGTAGAAAAGGTTGTTAATGCCGCATTGGAAAATGATTATACCGTTTTCCTTACTGCGGATCATGGCAATGCCGATTACCTGAAAAATGAAAATGGGTCGCCAAATACGGCACACACGCTGAACCCTGTTCCGCTTTTTATCATTGATAAAAACTGGCATGGAGAGATCAAACCCGGCAAACTTGGTGATATAGCACCAACCATTCTTCACTTTATGGGTATTCCAGTACCCCCAGAAATGACTGGTGATTTGCTTATAACACCATAAAAAATGATTATTCAAAGTAATAACCGGTAAATAAGCCCCTTCAGTATCATTTCTCTAAAATATTGCTTATTTTCAGAAGACAAACAGCTAAAATGACAGAGGAACTAATTCTCCAGGGATGTCAAAAAAATGATCCGGCAGCACAACAGCTTCTGTATCAGAGATATAGTCCCAAAATGCTTTCCGTTTGTTACCGCTATGCAAAATCGCGTGAAGATGCTGAAGACATGTTACAGGAAGGATTTGTAAAAGTTTTTCTGCAAATCAATCGGTATGAGCACCGCGGATCTCTTGAAGGCTGGATTTTACGTGTCATTGTGCATACCTGCATCAACCACCTGAAAAAATATAAAAAATTTAATGATGTTGTTGATCTGGCCTATGCTTCTAATTTGATTATCAGGGAAGATAATATCCCAGGTATCGTACAAGCAAAGCAAATTGTTGAAAGTATCCGGGCATTGCCAATAGGATACAGAACTGTACTTAACCTGTATGCGATTGAAGGGTATTCTCACAAGGAAATAGGATCAATGCTAGAAATTGAGGAGAGCACAAGCAGGTCGCAATATACCAGGGCTAAAAATTTGCTGGAGGAAATTCTCGGTAAAAAAGGAATCATCCAGACAAAAGAAGAAAAACGCAGTTGGCTGAAACCAGTAAGTCAACCTTAAGTTTAATTGAATCTGAATAGAAGTATCATATGAGGTCAACAGATGATTTAGAGGATTTACTAAAAGAGCGATCAGATCAGTACCTGCTGTATCCATCGGATGCAGTATGGAATAACATACAGAAGGAACTTCATCCTGCCAGAATATGGGCATACATTGCAGCAGCTTTTATATTACTTTTTATCACAGGAGTGACAATGGTTTTAAAAAAAGAATCAGCATCAATGGTCAAGCCAAGGGCAGGTCAACTGGCATATCAGTTTATAAAACAAGCGGAAGGAACAAATGGATTTTTAACTAAAAAAGTTCCGGAAGAAGTATCAAGACCTTTATCTGAATTGCATAAAAAAATACTGTTTGAGCGAGCTGACATTAAAACATGGGAATCAGTAAAAGTAAATGAAAAGGTAACAGACATACAATCTCAGGTTTCATCAAATATTGAATTGCCGCATCAGGTTGTTCCATTTCAAGCTGCAACGAAAAAAGTAATTAAAACCAACCGCGAAGAAAAGAAAAACGCAATCAGCAATGCTCTTGAGACTGTTTTTGAAACAGCACGAAAACTTGGCAAACAAACCAGTTGGCAGGTTTATGGAGGACCTACATTAGGATATCGTTTTCTTTCGGGAGAGGCTTCAAGATCAAGCTACCAGTATACTGCATTTGCACTCAGCACAAATGCTCAATTCCCCCGGAATGTGAAGGATGTGGTCAATCATCGTCCGGGTATTGGATTTGAACTCGGAACTGCGATGTTTATTCCCATTAACAAAAGAATTAGCCTAAAGGCAGGACTTCAAGCCAATTATAATCAATACCAGATTGACGCGTACAGTTCCGTACCGGAAATTGCCAATTATGGGATGAATAACCTGCGTACAGGAAATACACCAATCAGTACTGTTTCATATTACAGCAATTCAGATGGATACCGTAGAGCTACACTCCGCAACGAGCACTACATGCTTTCTTTACCCATTGGTGTAGATTTCAGGGTTCTTGGCAACAACAGAATAAACTTTTCTATTGGTTCGACCATACAGCCAACTTATGTTTTTGCGAACTACTCTTACCTGCTTTCTACCAACCTAAAAAATTATGCCAAGGCTCCAAACCTGAACAGAAGATGGAATGTTAATTCTGCCGTAGAAGCAAGCTTAAACATACAGCAAGGTAAATTCAAATGGAGTGTAGCACCTCAATTCAGGTACCAGATACTTTCCAGCTTCAAAGACAAATATCCGATCAGGGAAAACCTGACAGATTTGGGTATAAAAGTTGGTATTATCCGGACAATACAGTAAAAATTATCATTGGATCAGCAAACATTTTCTTCGCTGCAGCAAACGCTTCCGAATGCTCCTGGCATTTACAAATATTATGGAGCAAGTAACAACCTGCTTTATATTGGAAAAGCAAAAAATATTAGAAAAAGAGTAAGTTCTTATTTTACCAAAAATCAACACTCTTTTAAAACAATTGAATTGGTAAGACAAATTGTAACAATAGATTTTACTATTGTTCAATCTGAGCATGACGCCCTTTTACTTGAAAATGCACTCATAAAGGAATTCAAGCCTCGTTTCAATATTGATTTGAAAGACGACAAGACGTACCCTTACATAGTCATTAAAAAAGAACCCTTCCCCAGGGTTTTTTTGACAAGAAGAAAAATCAAGGATGGTTCAACATATCTTGGTCCGTTTACCTCCTCTTCAAAAGTAAGAGAACTGCTTTCCTTCATCAAAATGCACATCCCACTGAGAACATGTTCACTCAATTTGTCATCAGCGAATATATCGAAAAAGAAATTCAAGGTTTGTTTGGAATATCATTTGGGTAACTGCAAGGGTCCCTGTACCGGCCTACAATCTGAAGCAGATTATACTGCTTCACTGATGGAAATCAAACATATACTGAAAGGTAACCTCAGCGTTATCGTTGCCCGATATAAAGAAGAACAGAACAAGTTAATTGCTGAACTTTCGTTTGAAAAAGCAGAACAGATTCAACAAAAAATTGAAGCATTAAAGAATTATACTGCCCAATCTGTTATTGTAAGTCCAAGATTGGGAGACCTTGATATATTTGCCACAGCACAGCATGAATCCGCTGTTGTTGTCAGCTACCTGGCTGTCAGAAATGGAACCATTATTAATTCCGCCAACCAGGTTTTTCAAACTGAGCTTGAAAATACCGAATCTCCAGTTCTCCCCCAGGCTATATTCCATTTTTTGGACCAGTTCAGCAGCGATGCAACAGAAATTGTTGTTCCATTTGACCTTGGATACGGATTTGATGACTTTACAATTACCATTCCAAAATCTGGAGAAAAACTAAGGTTGCTGGAGATGGCTGAAACAAATGCAAAATTTCATGCTGGCGAGCTGAAAAGGAAAAAAATACTTGAAGCTCATACACCGTCTGAAGATAAAGCGCAATTACTTGAAAAAATAAAACTGGCATTGTTTCTGGACGCTTTACCGGTGCATATCGAGTGTTTCGATAATTCCAATTTTCAGGGTGCGTATCCGGTATCTGCCATGGTTTGTTTCAGAGATGGAATACCCAGTAAAAAGGACTACAGACATTTTAATGTAAAAACGGTAGATGGCATCAATGATTTTGCTTCCATGAAAGAAGCAGTTGGACGCAGGTATAAGAGGTTGGTAACTGAAGGTCAGCAACTACCACAACTTGTAATCATAGATGGCGGAAAGGGCCAGCTTAGTGCTGCTATCGAAGCTATACAGGAACTTGGACTTGATGGCAAAATCACATTAATAGGGCTAGCAAAAAATGTTGAAGAAATTTTCTTTTCTGGAGACTCTGAATCACTGAAACTTGGTTATAATAGTCCTGAATTACTGTTTCTAAGGCGTATTCGAGATGAGGTCCACCGTTTTGGCATTACATTCCACAGACAAAAACGAAGCCAGGGGACATTTAAAAATGAACTAGAATCCATAAAAGGAATTGGCAAAGAAACAGCCAGTCAATTGTTAATCCGTTTCAAATCAGTAGCCGGCGTAAAAAGAGCAACGATGGAAGAGCTTTCAGCTGTTGTTGGGAAGGCAAAAGCAAGTCAGATAATTCAGGCACTTCAAAGCTAATGCCCTAAACGGTAAGTACTAATGTTTAGAATCACAACTTCCTTTAATGCAAAAAGCCGGCAAAAGCCGGCTTTTTGCATTAAATAATTTATTAATAGGACCAGAGGTCTTGTTCAAAATTGAAGATCCTGGACTTAATATTTTCTCCTTCAAGTAGCCTGAGGATATTGTCCTTGACATACTCTTTTACAAACATGTCATAAGGATTTTCAGAGCTGGACTTGATTACATAGCTTGCAAAAAATCTGCTTTCAAATAACTCTTCCCAGCTCATACGTGCTCCAAAATTCTTTCCATTGTATACCTCGTACAAAGACAACACTGGTCTCAAATCAGGATAATAAATCCAGAATATGGGAGACTCCCCTAGAACTGTGCCCGTGTTTTCATCAACATATGTCTTTACAGGTGCTATGCCAAGTATTCTGGTGAACATTCGGGAAGCTTCCTTGTCAAAAACCCATTCTTCCTTAATCCTGAATTTGACAATCTCATCAGGATTAAAATCTTTACAAACAAGAGAATCCTTCATGAAACCTTTGGTACCAGTAGGATCCTTTGCCCAATCCATCACCTGAATAGAATCACATTTACCGGAAATCAATGAACCGACTTTTTCGAGGGTCATAGGGGTTGTAAACCTATCATCAACTGTATTATCAAATGCGGTGACATCACCTTTCTTTACAGCACGAAGTAAGATATTGATGAAGCGTTGGTTACCGTTATCGTCTTCAGCTTTGTATCGGAATGGCAGATTCATTTTCTCACGGATATCAATTTCACGCCAAATACGTTCACGATACCATGCGTCATCTTCACGGATATGCTCATAAACCAATGGTGACCTACTTTTGATCAGACCACGTTCTATTACGGCATCCGGACGCAATGAAACTTTTATTGAATCAAAAGCAAAAGGATCCTTGGGTGCTGGGGGTATTGGTTTTACCGTATCTGCCTGGGCAGGACTTATACTTGCATCTAATACTTTGGTTTCAGCAACAGGCTTTTTGGGAGCCGGCTTGGCTGTAGTTTTTTTTGCAGTTGTCGCTTTTCTTTTTACCTGAGCAACCGCACCTTGACCCATCAAGCAAGCTGAAATCAACAAAAGGGTTATACTTTTTAAAGCCATTGTGTTCATAATCAATTTTTTCCTGTTTACTTCAAAATATAGGTAAGGCTACCGGTTAGCGTTCTAGTTTTCCCTCCCGGGTCACGAACAATAATATCAGTAATTGCAACAAGCGATCCTGGTTTTAGCTTACCAACCAAAGCGGCAGCATCTCCCGTCCACCTGGAACCTTTATTATCCATCTGGATGAAATCAGCCCCGCCACCTGCAGCACCGAGCTTGTAACTTACAACTTCAAAAGGAGCATCAAACTCAGCATCTTCCAGTTTGGCAATAACGCCTCCCATGGCTTTGAATGAAGCTGAAGGAACTGCACCAGGTTTAAGGTTTCCTACATATGCAGAAGGATTCGGAAGTTGCTTT
>JBDLTO010000191.1:0-2598 GCA_039805815.1 Bacteroidota bacterium
TGCCTCGTGCCTTGCATTTTGTCCCCCGTCACTCGTCCCTTCTCCCTCATCCCTCGTGCCTAGTGCCTCGTGCCTTGCATTTTGTCCCCCCTCACTCATCCCTCGTCCCTCATCCCTCAGTTGTTTAATCCCCAATACCGCTTCAAGTGGGGCGAAATCTCCGCCCATCATATCAATTCCTATGTTCATGATGTAAAATTGAATAGAAATGATGTAAATAAAAAATTCCAATCCCACGTTTGCGGAATTGGAATGTTATCTTGGAATGGTTAAAAGGCTAGTTGATAGGTGATTTTTCAGCAACCACTTTGCCCTTGTACATCAGTTTGCCTTCGCTTACGTGTGCACGGTGACGGACATGCAATTCTCCAGTTGTAGAGTCTTTGCTCAAAGTTACTGTTTCAGCCTTGTAATGTGTCCTTCTTTTAGCGCTTCTCTGTTGTGAGTGGCGGCGTTTGGGATTTGGCATTGTATTCTATTTTAGTTGTCTTTAAATTTATCCAATCCTTTCCAGATCGGGTTTGATGTTGATTCGTTGTTTTCAATGGGTTTTTGCAGCATGGCAAGTACTTCTTGGTTGCATTGCGGACCGCCCACTTCATTTTCCTCACAGGCTGGATATGTGGGCATACTCAGTTGAATAAATTCATTCAGCCAGAGTTTAACATTGATGTGACTGTCTGTCCGGGATATGAAGAAAACATCCGGATCGTCGTTGCTTTCGTTCATTTCTTCAGGGTTGTCTACCAATTTCACCACCACTTCAAAATCATCCCAAAGAGTTATTTCAAGCGGATTGCCACATCTGTTGCATTGCATTTCAGTTGTACCGCCTACTTCAAACTTCAACTGCATGAATCCCGGGTGCTTGTCAAGAGAAAGCTTAACCAGTGCTTTGCATTGTTGAAAATCAGCAGGCTTGTCTGCCTCAAAGAACTCATCCCCTAATTCATAGCTGAATGCTGTTACACCGGGTTTTAACCCCACGAAAGCGATATCATAATCCCGGTGACCAGACATACTTACCTTTTTAGGGATTGCAAAGGTAATTATTTTCCCTTATTATCCAAAATATATCTCAAAGCATAAACCATCCCCCTGTTGTAGCTGTACATGCCTTCTGGTTGGTTATTGAATTTAAGGAAATGGCTGTAAAACCAGGTAGTTATGTCGTCTACCGGTCCCTGATATTTCATGTAGAAATTTTTATATGTTTCAAGGTCTTTTTTCGCAATGTCTGGTAAGGCATGGCTCAGTGCCTTAGATCGAACACTGTCTGACCGGTAAAGTGCACCCCTGGCAAATAAGAACATTTCCAGGGAAGCTGAATATTTTAAAATGCTGTCTCCTGAATGGTGGGCAGCCAGAAATCCTATAAAATTGGCTTCACTTTCTTTGGCATAACCCAGCTGATGAGCTACTTCGTGTAATCCTGTGAAGGGTTGTACGAAAGCAGGCATGTGGGTATTGACTTGTGCTTCTCCTGAAAGTGGGTTGAAATACCCACTGTAGCCCATATAATTGCCTAATACTCCGAATAAGGACGACTTAAATGCGGATGGTTTGTATTGGAGCTTTGGATATTTCAAGGCAAGCTTCCGGTAGGCATCCAAGGTTTTGGGTTTATTCAGGGTCATGACCTGTTCTGATGTATGAGCTCGGGCTGCTGCATTTCGGATGACGTCACTGAGCATTAGGCTCGCAAATTTGTCTAATTCTGCCGTATCCGGACGTTTTTTATCCAGACTGAATTGTTTCGGAATATCCTCGCGGTAGTAATTTATTCCCCATAGCCAGTGGAAGCAAAGCCAGATTACTGCACAAATCCAGAGAAGGTCCATTATGTTCTTTCCGAGGAATAACATTTTACGCTTATCCTGCTTGAAGCGTTTAACGAAAAGAAAAAGAGACCTAATCAACATTATGATCAGGATGAAGTACAGGATGTCTCCTATGCTAAAAGGAAAGGGGCCCGCTATCAAGCGAACCCCTTTTGAAATGTATTGATAAAGGCCATTGGAATAATAGTTCTCAACCCTTGCAGCATTGGAAACAAAGTAAAAAGTAAAGGAAACGGCAGCTATCGTTAAGACCCATTTTAGCTTAAAATATCTGCCCATTACCTGCTTATTTGCTTTTCTCTAACCATTTCCGCCACCTCTTCACTCATCTCTCATCCCTCATCCCCTGCCTTCGGCAGGCAGGCTCATCCCTCATCCCTCATCCCTTGTCCCCTGCCTTCGGCAGGCAGGCTCGTCCCTCATCCCTCATCATTAATTCCCATTCCTAAATATCATCCTCATCCCACCACCATTTTCCATAGCACTCTGTGGCTTGATATCAAAGCCTTTGGGTATTTCAAAGGTTTTGGGATCAATATTGGCATCTGGCTGTGCTTTGAGAACGGTCATGTGAATCTTGAAACCATTTCCCCTGGTCATTTCATATTCCATGGGAAATCCCTCAATGAGTTCTAAACCTTGGATACCACCTGCCATCATTCCACCACGGCCACCACCAAATCCGCCGGGATTGGCTCCTGCTTTGGTAGAAGATGGAGCTATCTTGAATGAAGGGTCATACCAAATGACACTTTCA
>JBDLTO010000192.1:0-3517 GCA_039805815.1 Bacteroidota bacterium
AGGAGATTTGTACTAAACTCACAGGGTACTTTATTTGCTGATTCAGCCGGCAAAATTCCAATCAACGAATATGGTGCTTACGTTCAACTTGCAAAAGGCTTTGCCAAAGATGTCATTAAATTTACAGTTTCCGGACGCTTTGACAAGAACGAAAATTTCAAAGGTCGTTTTACTCCAAGGGCAACAATGTTGTTGAAAGTGGCCAAAGACAACAATATCAGGTTCTCCTACCAAACTGCCTACCGTTTCCCGTCTGTTCAACAGCAGTACATCAATCTTGCTGTAGGTGGTGCCATTTTAGCTGGGGGAGTTCCTGCCATGAAAGAATTTTTCAATGTGGCAAACAACCCTGTTTATTCCGTAGCTGCACTTGGTGCAGGGCAATTGAAGATTCAAGACCTGCCTGAATTCAACCCAGAGTCTGTAACATCATTTGAAGTGGGATATAGAGGATTGCTTGCTAATTCAAGGTTACTTGTTGATGCCTATGGTTACCTTGGAAATTATCAGAATTTCATTACACGTGTAATTGTAGCACAATCCACAAAAAGTACTCCAAGTCCATTGGATGTGACCAATGCAGCAACAAGAAGGGTTATTTCCTTTCCGATCAACTCGCCAACGCCAGTTAAAACATCTGGCTATGGCATCTCTTTGGAGTATAGATTTAAAAAAGGATTCTACCTCAGCTCTAATTTATCTTCAGATATTCTGGGTGATGTTCCAGATGGCTATATCACTTATTTTAACGCTCCAAAATACCGCGCAAATGCAACTTTTGGAAACAGTGGCCTGGGTAAAGACAAGCGTTTTGGTTTCAATTTTGTTTATCGTTTCCAATCTGAATTTGATTATCAAAGTGATTTGGCAAATGGTACTGTTCCATCTTACCAGGTTTTGGATGCACAAATAAGCTACAAATTACCTAAAATCAGTTCAGTTGTACGGCTTGGTGCAAACAACCTGTTCAACCAGTATTATATCACTGCACTAGCAAATCCTTCAATTGGCGGACTTTATTATGTTTCATTTGGATATAATCTTTTCTAGGACCTGAATTGACAATAAAGTAAAAAAAATAAAAATGAAAAAAACATTCACTATACCCACATCCATTCTTCCAATCTTTTTGGTTGCAATGATTGGTATCACCTCTTGTAATAAAGATACCCCCTTGGCGGAACCTATTACCCAACCTGTTCAGGCTGGAAGTACCATAGGTGAGATACTCAACACAAATACCAGCTTCTCGATCTTGAAAGCAGCAGTAACCAAGGCAGGACTCATGCCAGCTGTATCAGACAAGAACAATGTATTTACTGTTTTTGCTCCTAGTGATGCTGCATTTACAGCATCAGGAATATCTATGGCTGTAATTAACGCACTTCCGGCTGCAAGTGTTACAAGCATTGTGCAGTATCACATTATACCAGGCAGGAAGTTAATGTCAAACGATATTGCTACATCCTTTCCAAATGTACAAATGCCAACAGCATTTGTCATTCCGGCACCGAATACAAGTCCACTTGTACGTTTCAGTAATTTTCCTTCAAGAAGAGCTGGAAATGTATGGGTTAATAACATACCTGTTGTTACACCAGACGTTAACACAGCAAACGGTGCTATACATGTTACAGCTGCCATGTTAAATCCGCCTTCAAGGGTATTGCTTGATACTATGGCTCGTGATGCTGACTTACAGTATCTTGTTGCTGCAGTTCTTGCTGCTGATGTTGGAGTTCCTTCTGGTTCAAGGCTGCAGGACTTCCTGGCAAATCCGTTAGCAAACTTTACGGTTATGGCACCTACAAATCAAGCCTTCATGAACTTGTTTGCTTTTTTAGGTCTTCCACAATCCCCGGCTAGTTTTGCATTATTGCCAGCATCAACAGTTAGAGGCATTGTAGCCTATCATGTAGTTTTGGCAAGGGCTTTCGCAGCAAATCTTCCAACAGCGGCAACACCAGTACCTTCTCTACTTTCAGCGTCACTTCCAACAGCACCAGTACTCACTTTTAGTGCATCTCAGGGTGTTAAAGGAGCGGTAAATCCAATTTATTCAAAGATTACTGCAGCTGATAGACATGCCATCAATGGAGTTTACCACAAAGTTGATATGGTATTGCTTCCACAGTAATTCATATTATGTAAGCATAAAAAAAGACCGGCTATTCAGTCGGTCTTTTTTTTATGAAGTCATGTGAAATTTATACTGCAAACCTAAAGTGCATGATATCACCATCTTGCACTAAATAATCCTTTCCCTGAACGGCCATCTTGCCAGCCTCTTTACAGGCATTTTCTGAACCCAAATTCACAAAATCCTGGTAAGCAATTACTTCAGCACGGATAAATCCTTTTTCAAAATCTGTATGAATTACTCCGGCAGCCTGCGGAGCAAACATGCCTTTGGTGATTGTCCATGCACGAACTTCCTGCACTCCTGCAGTAAAATACGTTGCAAGATTTAAAATTTTATAAGTTGACCGAATCAATCTTACAACACCACTTTCAGACAAACCAAGATCATTTAAAAACATCTGCCTGTCGTCATAACTTTCCATCACTGCAATCTCACTTTCAATGGCAGCACTTACGTACATGATTTCTGCATTTTCAAGCTTTACAGCTTCACGAACCTGATCTGTAAATTTATTACCGCTGACCACACTTTTTTCATCCACATTGCACACATAAATAACCGGTTTAACCGTTAAGAGAAACATATCATACAAGTGTTTTTGATATTCTTCATCACTTATTTCAAAAGCCCTGGCATTTTTACCTTGCTCTAAATGTAATTTAAGTGACTTAAGAATTTCAATACCCCTGAGAATGTCCCTGTCGCCTGTCTTTGACATCTTCTCCACCTTAGCCAGTTTCTTTTCTACACTATCGAGGTCCTTTAGTTGTAACTCAGTATCAATCACTTCTTTATCCCGAACAGGATTAACATTTCCATCCACATGGATGACATTATCGTCTTCAAAACACCTCAAAACATGAATGATGGCATCCGTATTGCGGATATTCCCCAGAAACTGATTACCTAGTCCTTCGCCTTTACTGGCACCCTTTACCAAGCCGGCAATGTCCACAATTTCAACTGTAGTAGGAACTACACGCTGCGGATTGACAAGCTTCTCCAAAGCAAAAAGACGTTCATCTGGAACAGTTATTACACCAACATTGGGTTCTATTGTACAAAATGGAAAATTAGCTGCCTGCGCTTTTGCATTGCTTAATGCGTTAAATAAGGTTGATTTTCCTACATTTGGTAATCCTACTATGCCTGCTTGTAAAGCCATGAGTTATTTTTTTGCGCTGCAAAGATACTGCTAATGGCCTGATAAGGCACAAGAAAGGAGAATTTTGATTTCTCATGAATATTTGAAAAATGGCACTTAACTATATCTGGTTTTTCTTCTTTGTAATTGCCTTTTCTATCGCATTGCTGAAATGGGTAATAACCGGTGATGTACTTATTTTCAAAACCATGACAGATGGGATTTTTAAA